>CAOJFR010000001.1 GCA_948434855.1 uncultured Clostridia bacterium
GCTTGCGGCTACGTTCCTTACAAATTCCTTCACCAGCTCCAAATCGTTTGCGGAAACAAACTATAATTAAGGGAGAAATATGTTAGAGAATGAAAGTTGGGTTTTGTTTGATAAAAATTTTAAACCCTTAAACAAAATTGTTCCAAGGTATACAGAGTTAACCAAAGATGAATATTCATTGGGTGTTCATATTTGGGTTAAGTGCAATCGCAAATATTTAATTTTCAAACGCTCAGCAACAAAAAGAACTTTTCCAAACTTTTATGAGATGATTGGCGGTGGCATAAATGGCAACGAAGACCCAAAGCTTGCAGCGTTAAGAGAGCTAAAGGAAGAGTCTGGAATTGATGCACAAGCTGACGAACTTAAGTTTATGTTTATGTCAAGGGTTGATTATGGCAATGGAATAATTTATCCAGAGCATACCTATGTTTATATGATTGAAAAAAACAACCTTAGTGTTTCTGACATTAAAATTGAGGAGGGAAAAAATTGCTCTCCAGCATTTTTAAGCAAGGAAGAAATTATAAAACTGATGGATAAAAATATTTTTGTTCCAGTTGTTACATATAGAGAAATAATTGAAAAAGAGTTTTAATAATAAAATTTTAGGAGAAATTTATGAAAGTAATAAAAAAGGCAAAAGATAGTGTATCGCTTGAGCCAGCACATGATGGTGCAGGAAGCAGAAAACTTTTTGTTGCAAATGACGAGGTTAAAAACATTCAGGGCATAACTCATGGCTATTTAAAAGCTGGTGGGGTGTTTGAGTGGCATAAGCATGACGACTGCAATGAAATGATGTATGTATTAAAAGGTTCTGGTGTTGTTCGTGATGAAGATGGTGAATATGAGTTTAATGTTGGCGATTTCTATATTTTCCCACAAGGCACTTTTCATGAACAAAGAAACACTGGCTCAGATACCTTTGAAGCAATGTTTATAAGAACAAAGTAAAAGCAAGGAACAACCTTGTTTTTATTTTAATTAAAAAAAACATAAAAACTTTATTGACAATTAGTTATAAGAAACATATAATAATATCATACTAATTTAGTAGGAATTAATCATAGGAGATTTTATGATATATTTAGATAACGCAGGAACAACCAAAGTCTCAGAAAAGGCAAAGCAAGCAATGCTGCCATTTTTTGATGAGTTTTATGGCAATGCCAGCAGTTTGCATGAAGCAGGGCAAATTGCAAAAGAATATTTAGAAGATGCAAGGTCAAGAGTTGCAAAGTGTTTAAATGCTGAAACCTCAGAGATATATTTTACCTCTGGTGGAAGCGAAAGTGACAACTGGGCAATAGAGTCTGCTTGCAAATCTGGTGAAATTAAAGGAAAAAAACATATAATAACTTCAGCTTTTGAACATCATGCGGTTTTGCATACTTTAAAAGAAATGGAAAAAAGGGGATTTTCGGTAACATATCTTCCAGTTTATAAAAATGGAATTGTTAAGAGTGAAGATGTTGAAAATGCAATCACTGAAAACACATGTTTAGTCACAATAATGATGGCAAATAATGAGATTGGAACCATCCAGCCCATTAGTGAAATTGGAGAAATTTGTGAAAAACATGGCATATTATTTCACACAGATGCAGTTCAAGCGGTTGGACACATTCCAGTTGATGTAAAGAGTTTAAAAGTAAATATGCTTTCACTTTCAGGGCACAAATTTCATGGGCCAAAAGGTGTTGGTGTGCTATATGTAAAAAGGGGCACACAGCTTTGGAATTTAATTAAGGGTGGAGCACAAGAGAAAAATAGAAGAGCAGGAACAGAAAATTTGTCAGGAATTGTGGGAATGACAGTGGCTTTAGAAGAAGCTTGCTGTGAAATGGAAGAAGTGGCAAAACGAGAAACGGAGTTTAGAGATAGACTGTTTAAAGAGCTTTCAAAAATTCCACATTCGCAGATTAATGGTGACACAGAAAAAAGGCTTTCAAATAATTTCAATATGTGTTTTGAAGGCATAGAGGGCGAAAGTTTACTTTTGTTAATTAATGATGAAGGAATTTGCGGCTCTTCTGGAAGTGCTTGCACAAGTGGTTCGCTAGATCCAAGCCATGTTTTGCTTGCAATCGGACTTCCACATGAGGTAGCTCATGGAAGTTTAAGACTAAGTCTTAGCAAATATACCACAGCTGAAGAAATTGATAAAGTTTTGGTAGCAGTTCCAAAGGTAGTAGAATATTTAAGAAAAATGAGCCCAATATGGGATAAATTAAATAAAGGAGAAAAAGAGCATGTTATATAGTGAAAAAGTTATGGACCATTTTAGAAATCCAAGAAATGTTGGCGAAATGGCAGATGCTGATGGCATTGGCGAAGTTGGCAATGCAAAATGTGGCGACATAATGAGAATGTATATAAAGGTTAAAGATAATATTATTACAGATGTAAAATTCATGACATTTGGTTGTGGAAGTGCAATAGCAACAAGTTCAATCGCAACTGAAATGATAAAGGGTCAGCCAATAGAAAAGGCATTAGAGCTTTCAAATAAGGCAGTTGTAGAAGCACTTGGTGGTCTTCCTGCACACAAAATTCACTGCTCGGTGCTTGCAGAAGAGGCAGTAAAAGCAGCGGTAAAAGATTATTATGATAAAAATAATATAGAATACGATAAGTCATTATATTGTGCAGGAGACTGTCCATGTTCGCATGAGCATGATCACGTTGAAGAAGAATAAAAAACGCAAAAGTGGTCTAAAGATGGAAGAAATGTTTGATACTTATGATAAAAATGGCAGATTTTTAGGAATTAAGCCTAAAAGTTTTTGTCATGGAGATAATCCAAAATGCTTTCATAAAGCTGTTTGGATTTGGATTGTTAATGATAAAGGTGAACTATTAATTCAAAAGAGGGCAGCCTGCAAAAAACATCATCCAAATAAATATGGTGCACCATCAGCGGGTCATGTGAGTGCTGGAGAAACATTGCTAGAAGCTTGTGTAAGAGAAACGCAAGAGGAGCTTGGTCTCAGCACAAAACCAGATGACTATGTTTTTTGGGGCGAAATGTTAATTGAAGAAACTAATGAGTTTGCAGAAACATATTTGCTAAAGACCAGTGCAAAAGTATCAGACATGACGCTTCAAGAAGAAGAGGTTGCAATGGTTAAATATTTAACTTATGATGAGTTTGTATCGTTAATTCATTCAAAAGAATTTTGTGTGGGCTTTAAAAATTATAATAACTGGATATGTGAAAGGATGAAAACATATTTAGAAACAAAAAAATAAAAACTAAACCAAAAGTTAAGTTTTTTTAATTTTCATTTGCTTGAAAAAAAACAATATAGTGTGCTATACTTTGACTGTTATAAAAATCTGTTCCCATAGTAAAGTGGATATTACAAACCCCTCCTAAAGGTTTGGTAAACCCACTATCCAATGCTTGCAAACCTTGGAAATTTGGGCTTTTACAAATTTGCAATAATCTCGTAATAAAAATTTTCCACCTTTTTTCAGTTTTTCTACTAGTTTTTTGTAAAAATTCTAACAATTTAATCTAATATGTTCCCATAGTAAAAGGGATATTACAGCGACCTCCTAAGTCGCCGTTCCGTGTTCGAATCACGGTGGGAACACCAACTATGACACTAAAAATCTTACTGCTCATTATTCAAATACTCGCCAACACAAATAAATATATTCTTGCAATTAAAACACTGCTTGTTATTATGGAGGTAAGTAGAATGAGTCTTAAAAAATCTTTTAGTCACAATTATAACACACACGGAGTATGTGAAAAATAGGTTGTAAGTGATTTAGTGTTGTAAAACATAGTGTTGTGTGTTATAATATAGTGGTGCAAATCCACTAGGTGGTGCAATCCCACAATACTCCACCAAAGTTTATAAAAGTAGCCTAATTGCAGGCTACTTTTTATCTTGTGTTTTTTGACTTTTTTCAAAGTTTTATCTTTTGGTTGTTATCTTACAATATAAGTATATGTTTTTTTTATTTTAACTAAGCAGATTTGTGACAAAATATTTCATTTAGGGCATCTATTGAATTATCTGCATGTTTTGCATAGTGAGAATATATTTTTAGTGTGGTTTCTGCATTAACATGACCTGCAAGCTTTGCTACAACATTGGCAGGCACATTATTGCTAATAAGCTCAGTAATCCAACCATGCCTTAATTTATGATTAGAAACAATAGGGCAGTTTGATTCAGCTAAGTATTTTTTTAGGTGAGAGTTTATTGTGTGTGGAAATCCAGGTTCTCCTTTAATGTTATAATATACTGCACCACTATCACTAAAATCAGGGTCATTATCTTTTAAAGTGTTCCACTTTGTTTTTGCTTTCTTTAAGGCTTCAAACAATATGTCACAAATAGGTATATCTCTTTTTGAGTATTTGGTTTTAGTAACTGACTTGATTATTCCTTCTTTTGGAACATAAATTCTATCTCTTTGCACATTTATAATCTTATGTTCAAAATCTATATCATTCCAGTTTAAGCCACAAACCTCACAAGTCCTAAGACCTGAAAGTGTAAGCAAATAAATGGGTAATGTATCAAAAATATCATGATTTGCTAATGTATCTAGCAGCCTATTAAGTTCGTCTTTACTTAAAATTTTATATTCTTTGACTTCGTCTTTAAAATGATTTTTTAAATAAATCTTAGAAGCAAAGTTTTTTGTTACAACCTCATATTGAATTGCATAGTTAAAAATTGCACTAAGCACTCGTTGATATTCTAACTTGGTTTCATTTTTATATTGTTTTTCAGCAACCACTTTATCAAAATACTCATTTACTGAAATGTTGAATCTCTTGCAAATTGCAACAGCAGATTTCCATAAAATAGGTTTTCCAAGTCTTGCATAATATAGGGTAGGCTTAGAAAAATCGCCCTCTGCTGTAACTTTGTTTATTCCTACTTGATTTTCTAATTCTTGCAAACTGAGAGCCATTTGTGGCTTAATTATGGCAGTAGAAGTAGAAAATGTTGTGTTATTTAATCCAACAAAGAATTGTGAAACCATATAAGCAGTTATTTTGTTAAATTTAATTTGCCCAAAATACTCATTAAACTTTTGGATAATTCTACTTGCTTTTAAATAGTGATTTCGTGATTTAGACTGCTCAATAATTTCAAGCCAACTATTTGCCATTTGCGTAAATGTAAACTCACTAAGTTCAGTAGTTTTTTTGTTTTTAACTTCTTCTTCCCACTGAAACACAAATTTGTTTAGAGCCCTTTCAAGTCTTACTCCTGTTAAATTGTCAGGATTATGCCAAGTAGTTGATTTTGTCTTAACTTTTTCAGTAATTGGGTCTTTAACCTTAATTTGAATATTATAACTAATCTTGCCATTTTTCTTTGTATATGTGTCTATTGTTGCCATTATGCTACATCTCCTTGCTTTAAGTATTGCTCAAGTGATTTGTAGTCAATTAAAAATTTACTGCCAGCTTGCAGTGTTTTAACAACTTTTTTCTTGGCTAAACATCTAATGAAATATTTGCTAATGCTTGTTTCATTGTCCTTTTTCTTAATTAGTTCAAAACATTCTTCTATTGTGCGATACATAAATTATCTCCTTTGTAAATTTTCCCTTTATTCGGGAATATTGAGTTTGTTAATTAAAAACTTTTCAAATAGAGAAGGCAACCAGATTGCCGTATTTTTGAAAAATAATTTAATTTTTACTATTCCCAAAATTAAAAATGTAATGGTTACTTGCAAATGCCTTACACTATATTATATTAGTTTTTTGCGAAATTCCCAATATGGTTTTGGAACTTTTTGTGCAAACTGCACATATACTGAAAAATCATAAAAAACCTTCTATTAATAAATAGAAGGCTTTTTACCATATTTTAACTATAAAAATGTTGCTTAGAGTAGGGAATATTTACTTAATAGGATTTATAACCAGATTTTCTTAATATTTCAATAACTTGTTTTTTGAAAACTCTTTCGTCTATTATATCATCTAATCTAAAATCAAATCTTGCACCATTATAGGAGCTTATGCTATGAACATTCTTTCCACCTGATTTTGTAAGAAGCAGTTCAATATCTTTTTGTGGATTTGCACACTTTATTGAATACTGCACATTTAAACTTCCGTCAAAAGATTTTCTAACATTTATCATTCTTGCACCATTTCGCTGTAACTCTCGCTCTAATTTTTTTTCTTGAACAGCAACCTTAATCAAATATTTAACTTGTAATGTGCCATCATAAGACCTACTTATATAAATATTTCTAGCTCCATTTTTTTTGCAAATCACTTTTTAATTTCTTTTCTGGGTCAACAAAATCAACCGATAAATTGACAATTTTCATAATTTTCTCCTTTAAAACTTATTACTAAAATAATTAAAATAATTGTGTAAGGTTCTATAAATCATTAGCAAGTTATCTTTTTGCATATTTTTTAATTAAACTTATAGCCCAATTTTCAGCTTGTTTGCATTCTTCAATAACAAACTCTTGACCAAGGTCGCTTACTCTAATTTCTCCATTACTATCAAACTTTCTTCCGTTATTCCAAGAAGGCATACAGCCTGCAAGGGAAGGGATTTGCCATAATGTTTTTAGGTCTTGATTATCTTTTGTTAAAACTAATTCAGGTGAATATTTAAAAGTTCCATAGCCACTAAGGTTTGTGTCTTTCAATGTTTCCCTTGCTAAATAAATAGTGTTAGATTTATCATTTTTATATAGCTCAGTGTTCCAGTGTGGTTGATATTTAAGGCAAGGGTATTTATTTTCATAAGTTTTTCTTTCTTCGTCAGTTAAACCATAAGTTTTAATTATTTCACCAATTTGTAGATAGCCAAATAAAACTTGTTTGTCTTTGTTATCTATTTTATACCAACCATAGAATAGGAAAAGGTCGCCAACACCAACACTTTGATTTTCTAAGTGAGATTCAGCTTGCATGACTTGTCCTAAGCTGCCAATAAAGTTGTTTTCATTAAAATAGTTGAGTAGTTGTGGGTCTAGGTGGCAATGAGTATTTTCATCAAGTTTAACTTTTTTTCTAACTTTATTTTCAGTTATATAAAGAGTTTCACCAGAAATACTTTTGCATAAATTTTGCAGACTTCCGTCATCAGTATATATATATTTTTTACCTGTGAATATTTTATTTCTTTTTGCTCGCTGCATGGAATAGGAATAAATGGCACATTTTTATCATTTGTAATTAAAATTGGCTTAGAACTATTGCTACTATCAAGTCCTTTTTTGCTTAAAATTATTTTCATTTGTTACACCTCTATTAAAAATATAGCATAATAGAGGTTTAAACAGCAAATAAATTTAAGCCAATAGCTTAAATATATATTAAAAAATAAGCCATCAGCTAAAATAGACTTATGGAAATGGTTAAAGATAAAAGTTTACAAGATAGTATAAGAGCAAGGTTGGTTGAAGCAATAAAACTCAGTGGTATGACCCAAACTGAGATTGCCAAAAAGGCATATATAACAAGTAGCTCGCTGTCAGACTATATACATAAAGGGAAGTTACCAACCCTTGAAACTTTTGCACGCCTTTGTGACGCCCTAGACATTTCAGCTGATGACATATTGGGGTTAAGGAAGTAAAAAAATATTATATTAATTTAGAAATTATATTTATCTGCTATATTTGTTTTATATGTAATACTTAATGTGGTTAATCCTTGTTTAACTTCAACCACATCACCTAATTCTACTATATCTCCATATTGTGGCTCAAAGTTTAAATTAAATTTTGAAAAATATATTCCTTGAGGATATTCCATATTTTTAACAAAACCAAAAGTATCTTTGACATGACTCACTATAGCTTCTTTTTCTTGTAAATTTGGGAGTTCTGAATTTATATCAAACATATATATTAATAAGGTACGTTTTCCGTCAAATTCAGGTAAGTTATCTTTTGATTCAGTTATTATATTTCTTAAGATTTTGAAATTAGGTGTTTTAAAAATTTTATATTTATATTTTTCAATAGTTTCAAATATAATTTCTAATGTTTGCTTATTTTGTAAAACAAAATACATATCTTTTAGGATTAATGCAATAAAGTTTAGTGTTTCACTTTCTGGTTCACTTTCTTTTTCTATAATTTCAAGACTTTCTATAAATTTATTTATTTTCACTGAAATATTTCTACTATCAACTCTTTCGGCTTCTCGTCTTTTTATATCTGCCAAACGTAAATAATATAAATTTCTATAATTAGTATTTGATTCTATATCTTCAAATTTTATTTTATATATGCATTTATAGGCTTCTTCAAATCTTCCACAGCATGCAAGTATTTTTGTCTTTTCAAAAATTATATAATTGTCAGTTAATATTGTTTCAGCTCTTTCTAACTTTTCAATTGCTCCATTATAATCATTAGTGCTAAGTAAAAACTTAGCATAGAATATATATATCATTCTTGTTTCATTTGTAGTAGTTGCATTTTCTAATGCAATATTATATTCTTCTAATGATTTTTGTGGATTTGAAGAAGAATTTAGGAAGGCACTTACTATATTACAAGCAAAGAAATTAGGACTAATTCTTCTTGCTAAATCTAGCAATGTATTACTTTGAACGAATTCTTTATTATAAAAACAAGAAATTGATTTTCTTAAATAATAGCAAGATATTAGCTTATGCCTTTCGTTAGTGTTTACTTTATAGTTTCTAATATTGTAAGGATCAGTATTGAAATCGGTTGCAAGCTCTTGTTCAAAAGCAAATAATTCTTTTTGTTTATTATTGAGCTTTAATTGATCATACTTATCCAATTTCATTAGAAATTCTTTTGCGAAATCTGAAATTGAAATTAGAGATTCTTCATTATATATGGATTGTTCTATAAAACTACTATTTATTAAGTCATTAATTGCTTTTCTAATTTTTAGTTCATTATCAACTTCAGCTTCCATAAAATAGAAAAGTTCGCCAATGGTAAGTGATTTATTTAAAACAGACAATACATTTAATAAATTTTTAGCATCTTCACTTAATTGTTCATATACATTAGACATACAAAAATCTATAACATCTTCTTTATGATTTAAAATATCTTGAATGTCTTTGGCATCCTTTTTTGTAGACAAAGTTCTAACAAACCATTTAATAGCAAGTGGGTTGGAATGTAATTCATTTTTCGCATAATTCAATTTTTCTTCTTTTGAAAAATATCCCTTGCATCCATATAATTCTAGTAGAGTATCAAAATACTCTAACATATCACTATCATTTAAACCAGATAATTTATATCTAGATTCCATTTCTCCTAAGCCAATTCTAGATGTTATTATAACCTTTGCATTTTCAGTAAACCTTGATAAAAATTCTTTTACTTCTTCAGAGTTAATCGTTTCTAAATTATCTAAAACAAGTAAAATATTGAAATCTTCAGATAGTTTTATTAAATATTCTTTAATATCATCAATATTTTGATTACCACCAACTACTTCATAAAGTTGTTTGTACATACCTGCAGTTGTTGTTATGGCATTTTCAATTATTTCAAATTCATAATTGTTTAAAGTTTTGGTTTTTAATGATGTCCACAATATTATATTAAAAGGTTGATTTTCATCGTCTAGTAAGTCATATAAAAGCTTAATTGTTGTAGAGGTTTTTCCTATTCCACCTTCACCAACAATACTTAAAATATGTACATTTTTTTTAAAAAGTTTTTCTTTGATTTCATTTATCTCTTTTTTTCTTCCTATAAATGATGTTTCCTCAAATTCAACATCTTGAGGCAAATTTTCAATAATGTTTATAGATTTTTTTAAATTTATATTGTTTTCTAGTTTTAGTAGTTCCTCATTATTAGGGAGCAAATTATTTTTTGCATGACAAACATTCTTCCATTCAAGATGTTTAATACATTTATCTATATTTATGAAACATTCATTTAGAATAGGGTAATCATAGAATTCTAATAGTCTAGGATGCATTATTTTATTTCTTATCCCAATTATTTTGGATAAATTTTCATTTACGAATAATTTTTCTTGTTTTGTAGCACCCAATTTAACTATATTTGCATTGAAGATTTCAATATAAGACTGAATATCAAGAGATCTTAAAATATTTTCAAAATCGTAATCTCTTAAATTATTTGTTTTTGATTTTTCAATGCAATTTTCAGGTAAGTCTTCAATAGTAAGTTTTGATAAATAATTATCAATAAAATCACTTTCTATGGACGTTATCATTACATACATTTTAATTCTGTTTAACAAATTGTTAATCATAAGTATCTCCTCATTTATTTTTTATTTAAAATTTAATTTATGAAAATATTATATCAATAAGCTTATATTTTTGCAATAATATGGTCTTTATTTTTTATAAAACAATTTATGATAATAAATTTGCTTACCATTGGCATCTTTTACTGGACTTATAAACGAAACAGTGTTGTAATATTTAAATCCACTTGAAACTAGTGTTTTAAGAGCATTTGCATAAGTTTCAGTATAAATTATAGGCTTTCGTATTCCAGTAGAGTAACGATAGTATTTTATACCTGTTGGTAAATGCTCCTGACGGAGTGCTTTTTCATGTAAGTGTTTATTTTGCTCAGTGACATTTTTGACTTTATGGGCAGTTAAATAACTAATAATTTGATTATCTTTTGTTGGTTGGCTAACACTTATATCTCCATGACCCCAAAGCTTATAAATTAAGTCTTTATCAATAAACACATTTTGAGTGGCAGAATTAAAAAATAGTATGGCATGAATATGAAAGTTAACTAAATCGTCATAAAGTTCAAGCACATATATGTAATCAATAGTGCCAAACTGAGTGACTTGCTGCCTAAGTTTTTTGATAAACCTTTTAAAATCCTCAGCAATTTTTTTGTAATTGCTTTGTTTAGGAGAATAAGTCAAGGTTAGCAAAAGCATTTTTTTGTAATCGGATAAATTGTTTTTGATAAGGTCGGCAAGATTACGATTTGCAATTTGCAGACTATATGTGTCAGCACGAGTCTTTTGAACCTTGTCATAAATAATCTCACCAGTTTTTGTGTTAACATGAACACCTTTACAAAGCCTTTTGATGACGGGACAGTGATTACACTTGCTAGTATTTAGTATTTCAACATTGTTTTTGACTTGTTTAACCTTAACAAGGTCATTGGGTTTAAAGTGAATTTGTTTGCTTGTTTGCATAGATAACTCCTATTAAATAAAAATTGAAAAACTCTGTTGTTACAATTTTTATATAAACTAATAGGAAAAAAAAATTTCAGCTGTTTTTTCCACCCTAAACAAACCGAAAGATAATAAAAGCTTTTTATATTTGAAAAAATTGGGAAGAAAATGTGGAAAGTTATTGTAAGTTTGAAAATTTATTTGTATAATTTAAATATGTTTCAAGATTGACATGGATAGCCAAATCCCTCCTAAGGGTTAGTCGGCGGTTCAAGTCCGTCTGGGAACACCAATCAAAACCAGCCTAAAGTCAGGCTGGTTTTTCATCTTAATCCCAGACGGACAAATGAACGCGTGACGCTCGTGAGCCAAACAAAAAGGAAATGAAAAAAAGTAAAAGACTCACTCGCTATTCCGTCACTTCGCAAAGCTCCATTCCTTACAAGTCCGTCAAAAGCACCAATCAAAACCAGCCTAAAGTCAGGCTGGTTTTTCATCTCATCCCCAGACGGACAAAAAAATGCATACTTAGACAATAATAGTTTTAAATTTATAACTATTGACTTAAAATAATATATTTGTTATAATATAACTATATGGGAGAAACTATGAAATATTTTTATAATGAGGATATAAAAAGCATTTCAGCTTGCAATGGTGGCGGCTTTGTTGTTGAGTTAAAACAAATGAATGAATCCACTGGAAAAATGTGCTCAGAGTTTCATCTTATGGACACTTTTGGAAGAATTGAAAATAAGTCTTATGATAAAGTAATTCCAAAATCTTATTATGTTCCTGAAGAGAGAAATGATGATTGTTTTGTTTTAGAAAAAGATGGCATAAATTATTTAATAAATGAAAATTTAAATGAAATTGCGTGTGCATTTGAAAATGTCAGTTCATTTTCTAAAAAAGGATATGCAACAATTTCTTTTGAAGAGCGAAATTTTTGGATAAATAGAGAAGGCATTTTGTTTGGTGAAGAATTTGAAAATGTCTATGAATTTGAAAATGGAATTGCTGTTGCAAAATTAAATAATGAAAAGCTAGTTTTTGTAGATGAAGCTTTAAAAATAATCAGTCCTGAATTTGATGGTGCATATAGCTCAGGAAGCAAAAATTATTTTATAATTTTAGAAAATGAAAAGCTATATATAACTGACAAAAACTTTCAAAAACTTTGTGAAATGCCACAAGGCACAATCTTCATAAGTGACTATGGCTATATATATTCATTCACAACAAATAATGCAGATAAACATTTTTTTGATATTTATAATGTTAGTGGAAAACATATTTTGTCAGCAAAAATAGTCGCTTGTTCAAATGACAAAATGATAAGAATAATAGATAATGGCACAAGATACCTAAATCAAGAGACCGGCAAAATTTTAGGTGGTGAAAAGGGTTATTTTTCAGGTGATTTTTTCAATGAAAATTATGCTGTTGTTGGGCTTGGCTTAGATGAAAAAGGAGAGCATATTTTTGGAGTAATAGATGAGGATGGAAATATGCTTGGTGGCATATATGAAAGTGCATTCATGGCATACAAAAACCAGCCTGCAGTTTTTATTCCAAATGCAAAAGCAACCAGTGGAAAATTTCATTTATTATATAAAGATGGACAGCTTTCACGTGAGGGTTTTTCAAGGCTTGGAACCTTCCATGACGACTTTGCGAGCTTTGAGTGCAGAAAAAATAAATATACATTTATAAATAAAAACTTAAAAAGATTTAAGCAAGACTATGATAAAGTAGATGAATTTAATCATGGATATGCCATAGTAAAAAACGCAAATTTATATGATATAATCAATAAAAACGCCACATCTTTGTGCAAAATCAGCAGATTTATCCAAACTATTGATGAAAATATTAATAATGTATTAAATTTTCCTGAAGAGTTAAAATCAGATATTTTGTTTATATCAGAGCTAAAAATTTATTTAAATAATTTTTTAAATTTTAAGTTTAGTCAAGCTTCGTCAAATGCTGAAAAAGAAGAGATTAATAACAAAATCAAAATAATAAATAGAGAGTTAGATAAACTTTTAGAAGAAAATAATCAAAAGAGTTTAGCATAAAAATCAAGTTAAAAAACTTGATTTTTTTTTGATACAAATTTATAATTTTTGGTAATGGAGAGCTTATGAAAATTTATACAAAAACATACAAAAATGGATTAAGATTAATACTAGAAAAAAACAATAAAAACGTAATTGCAAGCAACATACTTTTTAATGTTGGTTCATGCTGCGAAAGTGCTAAGGAAGAGGGTTTTTCTCATTTCATTGAGCACTTAGTTTTCAAGAGTTCAAAGAAATTTTCAACTGAAGAAATTATGGATAAGCTAAGCTTTTATGGAGCCGATTTCAACGCTTACACTTCAAAAAATTTAACAAGATTTATTTTTAAGTGTTTAAAAGAAAATTTTGAATCTTGCTTTGAAATTTATTCAGATATGTTAATCAATTCAAAATTCTTAGAAGAAGAAATTGATAGAGAGCGAGGCGTTGTTGTTGAAGAAATTAAAAAGTATGAAGATGACCCAGTTGAAGTTATGCTTCAAAGGGTGGCTAAAGAATATTTTGGTGAAACAGCGCTAGCGCATGATGTGTTAGGGAATGAAGAAATAATTTCTTTTGCAACAAGAGAGCAACTTTTAAATTATAAGAAAAAATATTACACTGCACAAAATGCAATAATTTCGATAGCAGGTAATATTGATTTTGATGAACTAGATAAAATTGTGAGCAAATATTTTGCATCAGAGTTTAATTATGAATCAGAGCCTGTTCCAACTGAATTTTCAGAAATTGAGCCAAAAATAAAAAACAAATATGCTGTTACGGTCAGAGATGATAGTCAAGTAAATATATGTGTGCACATAAAAGGTGTAACATATAAAAGCAAACAAAAATATGCTGCAGATTTATATTCACTGTTGCTTGGCGGTTCTTCAAATTCATATTTATATAAAAAAGTAAGAGAAGAACTCGGCTTAGTTTATACAATTTATAGTTATAATGAAAACGAAGCAAAAACTGGTGAACTTTTTATTATTTTTGGAACAAGGTCAAAAAATGTTAAAAGAGCAATTTACGAGATTAATACAATAATAAATAATTTAGCTGCAAATGGAGTGACTGAAAGTGAGCTTATAGCAGCAAAAAATCTAAAGAAATCATATATGGAGTTTGCCTCAGAAACAAATGCAGACACAGCAGAGGTCAATGGAAGCTTAATTCATTTTATTGGAAAGCATAAAAGTCTTAACTCAAGAAAATCAGAGTATGATAAGGTAAGTGTTTCAGACATTCAAAAATTTGCCAGTCGCATTGCAAATGAAGAATCCTTCAACATTGTTGCAGTTGGAAAAAATATTGATATTAATGATTTAAAGCAATTTAAACAAAAAACGAGCCAAAGTGCAAAAATATTGTCATAAAGTTGTTGACAATATTTTTTTTTAGAACTATATTATTAGCAGTTGGCACACATGAGTGCTAATTTTACATATTAAGAGGTGAATATGAAAAATTTTAAAACAGAATCAAAGAGAATCTTAGACCTTATGATAAATTCAATTTATACGCACAAAGAAATATTCTTAAGAGAGCTTATTTCAAACTGCTCAGATGCGATAGATAAGCTATATTATAAAAGTCTTTCAGAAAACATAGGGCTGTCAAGAGGCGACTTTGACATAAAAATTAAGGCAGATAAAGAAAATAGAACTCTGACAATTTGTGACAACGGAATTGGAATGACTGCAGAAGAGTTAGAAAACAATCTCGGAACCATTGCAAAAAGTGGCTCGCTTGCGTTTAAGTCTGAAAATGAAAAGAAAGAAGACATAGACATAATTGGTCAGTTTGGTGTAGGTTTTTATTCAGTGTTCATGGTTGCAGAAAAGGTAGAAGTTTTGTCTAAGGCATATGGCGAAAAAAATGCACACATTTGGACAAGCAGTGGGGCAGATGGCTATGAAGTTAATGCTGCAGAAAAAGAAACCAATGGAACAGATATAAAAATATTCTTAAAGCCAGATACAGAGGATGAAAAATATAGTGAGTTTTTAGAATATTATAAACTTAGAGAGCTAATAAAAAAATATTCAGACTATATTCATTATCCAATAAAGATAGAGCAAGAAGTTCCTGCTGGTTCAGAAGATGATGGTGCTGATAAAAAAATCATAACAAAAAAAGAATGGGAAACAATCAACTCAATGGTACCGCTTTGGAGAAAGCCAAAGACAGAAATTACTGATGAAGAATATAACACATTCTATAAAGATTTAACTTATGATTATGAAGATCCATTTCTTCACTTACACACTCAGGCAGAGGGCTTAGTAGAATATAAGGCATTAATATATATTCCAAAAAAATGTCCAGAAGCATACTTTTCAAAATACTTTGAAAGGGGCTTAAAACTATATTCAAATGGCGTGCTTATAATGGATAAATGCAAAGAGCTAATTCCAGAATATTTTGGATTTGTTCAAGGCTTAGTTGACTGTGAGCTTTCGCTAAACATTTCACGTGAAATGGTTCAACATGACAGAAGTCTTCAAAAAATAGCAAGCAGCATTGAAAAGCAAATCAGAAAAGAGCTTCAAAATATGTGTGAAAATGATAGGCAAAAATATGAAGAATTTTATAAAGCATTTGGCTTGCAGTTAAAGGTTGGAATATATAACAACTGGGGCATGGACAAAGATAAGCTTCAAGATTTAATAATGTTCTATTCAATAAAACAAGATAAGCTAATAACTTTTAAAGACTATGTAAACGCAATGCAAGATGGACAAAAATACATTTACTATGCAACAGGAAATTCAGTGTTATCCATCAAAAAAATGCCACAGACAGAAAAGGTTCTTGGTGAAGGCTATGATGTTTTGTGCATGACAGAAAACGTAGATGAGTTTGCAATAAAATATGTAAATTCATATATGGAAAAAGAGTTTAAAAATGTAACCGATGGAGACACAGGAATACAAGATTCAACAGAAGAAATTAATGATGAAGATAAGCCAGTTATAGAGCTAATAAAAAGCTCACTAGCGGGTGAAGTTTTTGATGTCAAGCTTTCAAAAAAACTTGGTGAACATCCAGTGTGCTTAAATAGTGTTGGCGAGGTTTCTTTAGAGATGGAAAAGGTGTTCAGAAATATGCCAGCTGGCGACCCATCTGCTCAAGATATTCGTGCAAAAAAGGTATTAGAAATTAATAGTGAACATTCTGTATATGCAAAAATAAAATCGCTATATGAAACAGATAAGGAAGCAGTCAAAGAAATTTCAGAAATTCTGCTTGGTCAGGCAAAGCTCATTGAAGGGCTTCCAATAGAAGATATGTCAAGGTTTATTACTCTTGTTGCAAAACACATTTCTTAATAAAAAACGCAAAAACTCACTAAAAATAGTGAGTTTTTATATTAAAAACACTCAAACTTGCCAAAATTTGTGTGATAATCACATTAGCATAAAATATTTGCTAAATGTTTAAATATATATTATATTATAAATATGAAAATTAATATAGTTTGTGTGGGCAAAATAAAAGAAAGGTTTTATATAGATGCAATAAATGAATATAGCAAGCGAATGAGCAAGTTTGCAGAGCTTACGATAATTGAAGTAAATGAAGCATCCAACGAAGAAAATCTTCAAAAAAAATCTGAGGCAGAAGGCAAATTACTGCTTGCAAAAAGCAGTGGAATTATTGTTTGCCTAGACTCTAAGGGAACACAATTTTCAAGCATAGAGCTTTCAAATTTCATTCATGAAAAACAGCTTAGTGGTGGCAGCACAATAAGCTTTGTTATTGGTGGTTCAAATGGTCTTTCTGCAGAAGTTTTGTCTAGGGCAAACGCAATAATTTCATTTGGAAAAATAACATTTCCGCATCAACTTTTTCGTGTGGTTTTAATGGAGCAAATTTATAGGGCGTTCACAATAATTGCTGGGCTACCATATCACAAATAGAGGTCTATGGAATATAAGTTTAAGCTTCTGAAAATTCATTGTGCTGGCTGTGCTTTAGCGCTAGAGCAAATCATTAATGAAATTGATGGTGTGTCTGCAGAAATCAACTTTGTAACAAAACTTTTAAAGCTAGAAATTAATTCAGACAACCCAGCAGAAACATTAACTGAGGTCAAGGCTGCAATTTCAAAATTTGATCATCAAATAGAAATTTCAGATTATGTTAGGCAAGAAGATTTTTCAGAAAAAGAAAAGAGAGAGCGAGAAAAAAACATAATAAGGCTGTCAGTTGCAGCGGTAATTTTGATAGTCAATTTTTTCATGCCAGTTTTTTGGATTAAAATTTGTATTTATGTTTTAACATATTTGCTTGTCAGCTACAAGGTGCTTTATAAGGCAGCAAGAAACATATTGCATGGAAAGGTTTTTGATGAAACATTTTTAATGACGCTTGCTTCGCTTGGTGCGTTTATAATTGGAGAATACACTGAAGCTGTTTCAGTCATGCTCTTATATGAGGTTGGAGAGATACTGGAAGATGTAGCGGTTGGCAAGTCAAAAAGAATGGTAGAGTCGCTTTTAGAAATTAAGCAGCCCTATGCAAATTTTTATGATGGAGAATCTGAAACAAGGGTATTGTTAAGTGAGCTTTCGGTTGGCGATTTAATAATAATAAAGCCAGGAGAGCGTGTGCCGCTAGATTCAGAAATTATAGAGGGCACAAGCTATCTAGATATGTCGGTTTTAACAGGCGAAACAAAAGATGTAATAGTAAAGCCACATGACCACATATTGTCTGGTTCAATAAATGGTTCAAGCGTGCTTATAGCTAGGGTTGAAAAAACAGAGAGCGAAAGCACAGTATCAAAAATTGTAGAGTTGGTTGAAAGGGCAACAGAGTCAAAGGCAAAAACAGAAAGGTTCATTTCAAAGTTTTCAAGAATATACACTCCTGTTGTAATTGCCTTAGCTTTCATAATTGCATTCATTCCTCCAATCTTTAGTGGCTATAGCAATTTTTCAAGCTTTGCCTATAGGGCACTTTGTTTTTTGGTTGTATCATGTCCGTGCGCTTTAGTAATTTCCGTTCCGCTAACATATTTTGCAAGCATAGGTTCGTTTGCAAGAATGGGAATAATGGTCAAAGGTGCAAACTTTGTTGAAGTGCTTGCAAAAGTAAATGCAGTAGTATTTGATAAAACCGGAACTTTAACTAAGGGAGAGTTTGAAATTTCTGAAATTTATGCTAGTGGAGAGCATACTAAGAGTGAAATTCTTGAAACAGCGGCATATGCAGAAAGTTTTTCAAATCACAAAATAGCAAAATCTCTCGTCAGCAAATATTTAGAAGAAAACGAGGGCAAAGCAATAAATCAGGCATGGATAAATGATTATACAGAGTATGCGGGCAAGGGCATAAAGGCAAACATATTCATGCAAGAAACATTAATTGGAAATAGCAAGTTTTTAAAAGAGAATGGCATAAAGTTTTTTGAAGTCAACAAAACAGGAACAGTTTTATATGTTGCAGCAGGCGGCGAATATTTGGGTTACATCGTAATTGAAGATACAATAAGACCAGATTCAGCGCTTGCAATAAAAGGTTTAAAGGAAATGAAAATTTCCGATATCATGCTTTGTACGGGCGATAGTGAAGCCGTTGCAGTTGAAACAGCAAATAAGTTAGGAATAAAAAATCCGCAGTTTGGCTTGCTTCCTGAAGATAAAGTGGCTATAATAACAAATAAGGTAAACTCTGGAAAAACAGTTGCGTTTGTTGGCGATGGCATAAACGATGCACCTTCGCTTGCAAGCAGTTCAGTTGGAATATCCATGGGAAAACTCGGAAGCGACATAGCCATTGAGGCGTCAGATGTGGTTTTAATGACAGACGAGCCAAAAAAAGTTGCACTCGGCATAAAAAAAGCAAGAAAAACAAGAAGCATAGTGCTGCAAAACATAATTGGCTCAATATCAATAAAGGTAATAATCTTAGGTCTTATTGCATTCGGAATTTCAGGAATGTGGCTGGCGGTGTTTGCAGATGTGGGCGTAAATCTCTTGGCGGTATTAAATTCACTAAGAGCAATGCTTAAACAAAAGGAGAAACTATGAATATAAAAAAAATCTTAACAGAAAGTTTAAAAGAGAGCTTTGCACATTTAGGTTATAGTGCCGATGATATCAGTTTAAATTTTTCAAACAAGCCAGAGCTTGCAGATTTTCAATGCAATTCAGCTTTTGCGCTCGCAAAAAAATTAGGACAGAGTCCTGAAGTTGTTGCAAATTCCATAATGGCAAATTTAAAGCAAGACATTGCAGAAACAAGTTTTGCAAAACCGGGCTTTATAAACTTCAAAATAAAAGATGAAGTTTTGTCAGAACTTTTAAACTCAGCCATTTCAAATGAAAGGCTGGGGCTTGAAGAACTTGATGAAGATGAAAAAATCAAAGTAGTTATGGATTATGGCGGTGCAAATGTTGCAAAAGAGCTCCACATTGGACACCTTCGTTCTCCTGTTATTGGTGAAAGCCTTGCAAGGCTATATAAAATTTTAGGAAATGAAGTAATAACAGACACACATCTTGGCGATTGGGGGCTTCAAATGGGGCTAACAATAGCTCAGCTTGAAGATGACGGCTATGTTGATGGCTATTTTGATAAAACCAAGCAAAATAAAGAAATAACGCTAGACACCTTAAATGAAGAATATCCAAAGGCATCAAAGCGCAAAAATTCTGATGAAGAGTTTAAGAAAAAGGCAGAGCGTTACACAAAGTTTGTTCAAGATAAAAAAGAGCCATATTGGACAATTTATGAAACAATAAGAAACATCTCAGTTGAAAGAATAAAGGCAAACTATGAAAAGCTAAATTGTTTCTTTGACCTTTGGTATGGCGAAAGCACATCAGCTGACTTAGTTGAAGAAGTTGTGCAAAAATTTATAGACATGGGCTTAACAAGAACTCATGAGGGTGCACTGGTTGTAGATGTTGCAAGAGAGGGTGAAAACGTTCCAATAGAAAAGAAAAATCCAGAAGACCCACAAATGTATAAAAACCCAATGCCTCCAGTATATCTCAAAAAGAGCAATGGAGCTGATGTTTATGACACCACAGACATTGCAACCATATATCAAAGGAATAAAGATTTTGCTCCAGACAAAATCATGTATGTTGTAGATAAAAGACAGGCAGTCCACTTTGAACATTGCTTTAGGGCGGTCAAAATGGCAGGAATTTCACCAGAGAATCAGCAGCTTCAGTTTGTAGGTTATGGCACAATAAATGGAACCGACGGAAAGCCATTCAAAACAAGGTCTGGCGACACAATAAAGCTAGAAGATATCATAAACTTAATAAGCAGTGGGGCAGAAAAAAAGTTAGCAAATAACGGAATTTCAGAAAAAAGTGAGCTTGCACTCAAAATAGGAGTTGCCGCAATGAAATTTGGCGACCTTTCAAATGACCCATTAAAAGACTATGTGTTTGACATAGACAAGTTCGCCTCATTTGAGGGCAAAACAGGGCCATACATACAATATACTGGTGCAAGAATTAGTTCGCTGTTAACAAAAGCCGGCGTAATTGATAAAACAGATTATCTTGAAAACTTAAAGCTCATAAGCATTTCAGACCAAAATCAAAGAAATATAGCCATAAGTTTTTTAAAGCTTCAAGAAAGTTATTTCACTTGCTACAAAAACACAACGCTCAGTCCACTGGCTTTGGGCTTATATGATTTTGCAGCAAGTTATTCAAAATTTTATAATGACACAAGAATTTTAACCGAGCAGAATGAAAATAAGAAAAATAGCTTTTTAGCATTAAGCTATTTGGTTTTAAAGGCAATAAAGCAGGCAAGCAATGTGCTAGCGTTTGAAATTCCTGAAAAGATGTAGTTATGGAAAAGAAAAAGTTATTATTGCACTCGTGTTGTGCACCTTGTTCAACATCGGTCATAGACCAGCTTAAAGAAAATTATGATATTACAATTTTTTATTATAATCCAAACATTTATCCAGAAGAAGAATACTTAAAGCGTAAGGCAGAAGAGATAAAATACATTGAAATTTTGCATAAAACTCAGCCAAACGTTTCAATCTCGTTGCTAGATTCAGATTATGATAAAGATAGTTTTTACTCTGCGGTCAAGGGGCTAGAAAAAGAGCGAGAAGGCGGTGCAAGGTGTCCAGTATGTTTTAGGCTAAGGCTAGAAAAAACGGCGAACAAAGCCAAAGAAATGGGCTTTGATGTGTTTGGAACAACGCTAACAGTAAGTCCTCACAAAAATTCTGAAATAATTACCAAAATAGGGCTAAGTTTAGAGGAAGAATATGGCATAAAATATCTCGCTGAAAACTTCAAAAAGAAGGATGGCTACAAAAAAAGCATAGAGCTTTCCAAACAAAATAATTTATATCGTCAAAATTATTGTGGTTGTGAGTTTGCATTAAAAATTCAGCAAAAAGAGGAACCAAACAGTCTAAAACAGGCATAAAAAAAGACCATCATCTGATGGTCTTTTAATTTAGTCATTAATTGAAGATAATATAATGCCTCTTGCGTTCAAAAACTCGTTGTCAATAAGTTTTCTTTCAAGAAGTGTTTTCAAAATAATATCCAAACATTCTTGAATTGTGCTAAGGCTTGTGTCAATAAGCAAAGAATTTTCACACATAATAAGTGGAGAAATTTCTCTGTGCATATCCTTATAGTCTCTGTCTTTAAGTTCTGCAATAACTGTATCAAGCGAAACATTTTCACCAAGTTTTTCAAAGTCTTTCATTCTGCGTTTTGCTCTAGTTTCAATCTCGCAGTCAACAAAAACCTTAAGGTCTGCGTCAGGGAAGATAACAGAGCCAATATCTCTGCCTTCCATAACAATATTCTCGTTATAAACAGCGGTATCTCTTTGAAGTTTGCGAACAAACTCACGAATAAAAGGTTTAACAGCAATTTTGGTTACAAAGGCATCAACTTCTTCAAGGTGAAGTTTGTCAGTAACATTAATGCCGTCAACAATCATAGAGTTTTGTTTGCCGTCAAAAGTATAAACAATTTTAGTTGATTCAATAAGGTGATGAAGCTTAACATCGTCATTTTCGCCAATTCCCAAGTTAAGCACTTTAACGGTAAGCGCTCTATAAAGGTCGCCAGCACTAAAAAAGCCAAAATTTAAGGTTTTAGCAAGTTCTTTAGCAAGTGTAGATTTTCCTGAACCGCAGGTTCCATCAATAGCAATAATCATAATTCACTCCTTGATATTATCATACTAAATAATACATAAGTTTGTCAAAAATTCAAAGCAAAATAAGCAAACTATTTTGATATTTTTTGGTTTTGATATATTATTTTCTTATAATGAAACAAAATAAAATTTATAAAGGGAATAAAATTTTGTATATTTTTAAGATAATTTTAAGAATTATCTTATTTCCACTTGTTTTAATATATTTGCTTAAGCAAACACGTCAGAGGATAAAACTCAAAAAAGAGCAAAAAAAGCAGATAAGTTTTTATGAAAAAACCCAGTTAAATAGTCTTAGCGGAACAGATTTTGAGCTAAGCCTAAAAAATCTTTTTGAAAATATGGGGTATGTTGTTAGGCTAACAAAAGCGTCAAAAGACTTTGGTGCAGACTTAATAATAAGCAAAAATAACATCAGTTCAATAGTGCAGGCAAAAAGATATAATCACACGGTCGGAATCAGGGCAGTTCAAGAAATAATAGCCGCAAGAGAATACTATAAAATAAGAAATTGTTTTGTGGTCACAAACAGCGAATTTTCCACAGAGGCAAAACAGCTTGCAGAAAAAAGTGAGGTTCAATTAATAGGCGGAGAGCTCTTGCAAAAGCTTATAACAAAATATGACGTCAAACTGCAAAAAACGCAGAAAAACACGGGTGTTATGTCAGACGAAGCACGTGCAAAAATCATGCAAAAATATAGGTGGTTTATATAAAAAAATAAAATTTTTGGCGAATGAAGAATTTTCTGATTAATTTCTAAATATTTGGCATAAACTACTCTTGAGGTAAGACTTTAAATGTTTGAACTAATGGTAAGTATCACTCAGGATAAACAGAATTTTATTCATGACCTATACTCAAAACTTCATGCAGAAGTAAAGAGAGATAAGGGCATAATAGCGGAGCATTCGTTTAATGGCAGGTCAACAGTTTCCGTAGCTGTTCCAGAGAAAAAGAAGGAATACTATAAGTCAAAAATTCTTGACGAAATAATCTTTATAATAATTGATGAATATAAATTCAATTTTTATAGAGACAACCTGCAAATATTAGGGCAAAATGTGGTTTGTCAGTCTTTTTTAAAAGCAATATCAATATTTGATGCAGACATAGACAAAGACGTCATTAAGCAAAAAATAGAGCTAAAGGGAGAGGTTTTGGTTGACAGTTTTTACTATTTCAGGCTAGGAAGTTTAAAGGCAAGGTGGCAAAAGACGGCAAACATAATAAATCAAAATCAGGTGCTTAGCAGCCTAAGCTCAATGCTTGGCGTGCTCAAATATTTAACAATGACATCAGAAAACCTTTCAGTAACAACCGAAGTCTCAGTCAGCAAAAAGCAGATAAAGTTAAAAGGCTATGCAAGCAGCAAGTGCTTCAAAAGAGATTTTGAGGGTCATTCAAATTTTTTAACAGAAATTGTAAGGCTCAATCCAGTAAAAATTAATCTAAAGGTCAGTGAAGACGAAGGCGAAGACAGCATTGCAGACCTTCTTTCACAAATATTTGCTGATAAAGTTTATTTTGTGCGTTAAAAAATATTGACAAATAAAAATTTTGGCATATAATAAACTTGTATACTTGCAGAACAAGTAGTTTGCAAAAACTGACCAAGAGAGAGGGGGTCATGGGCTGAAAGCCTCCTTGTTAAGATTGCAAAATGAAACCACCTGCATTTTAAAAAACCAAATAAATTAATGAGGCTGGGCATAATGTCCAGTGAAGTAAGGTGGAACCACGATAAGTTATCGTCCTTACGCTAAGTTTTAGCGTGAGGGCTTTTTTTATGCAAAACATAAAGTGAAAAGTGCTAAAAAAAGTCTCATAACGCAAAAATGCTCAGATAAAAAGGAGAATATCATGAAAATTCAGTTAAGAGATGAAATAAGAGAGTTTGAAAGGGGAACAACAACTGCAGAAATTGCAGCATCAATTTCAGAGGGGCTTTCAAGGGTTGCAGTGTGTGGAAAGGTTAATGATGAGTTAATAGACCTAAACCTTCCAATAGAAGAGGATTGCAAGCTAGAAATAATCACAACAAAATCACCAGAATATCAAGAGGTGTTAAGGCATTCGTGTGCCCATGTTTTGGCGCAGGCGGTTAAAACTCTATATCCTAATGCAAAGTGTTGGGTTGGTCCAGCAACCAAAGATGGCTTTTATTATGACTTTGATTTCAAAACACCAATCACAAACGAAGACCTTTCAGTGATTGAAAATGAGATGAATAAAATAATAAAGGCAAATTTTGATATTGTTCGCAAAGAGGTTTCAAAAGACGAAGCACTAATCATCATGAAAAAGGCAAAAGAAAGCTATAAGGTAGAGCTTATAGAGGCAATACCAAATGATGAAAAAATCACAACCTACACTCAGGGCGAATATACAGAAGTTTGCAGGGGTCCACACATCAAATCAACTGGCATGATAAAGGCGTTTAAACTTACCAAAATTTCAGGAGCATATTTAAAGGGCGATAGCAAAAATAAAATGCTCACCAGAATTTATGGTGTTGTGTTTGACAAAAAGAGTGAAATGGATGAATATTTCAAAAACCTTGAAGAGGCAATGAAAAGAGACCACAGAAAGCTTGGCAGAGAGCTAGAACTGTTTTTCTTTGATGAAACCGCACCAGGCATGGCATATTGGCTTCCAAAGGGTTTCACAATGCTAAACACTCTCATTGATTTTTGGAGAGCGTTGCATAAAAAACAGGGCTATCAAGAGTTTACTGCACCACAGGTAAATTCAAGCGTGCTTTGGAGAACCTCTGGTCACTGGGATCATTACAAAGAAGATATGTTTGTGCTAACCGATGCCGATGGCAATGAGCAAGCGCTAAAGCCAATGAGTTGTCCAAACTCAATCAAAATATATCAAACAAAGGTAAGAAGCTATAAAGACCTGCCACTCAGGTTCAATGATATTGATGTAATTCACAGAAATGAAAAATCAGGTCAGTTAAATGGCTTGTTCAGGGTAAGAATGTTCCGCCAAGATGATTCTCACAACTTTGTTCGTGCAGACCAAATTGGCAGCGAAATTAAACAGATATTAGATATAGCAAAACAAATATATAATGTATTTGGCATTCCATATGAACTAACTCTTTCAACCAGACCAAATGACTTCATGGGTGAAATTGAAACATGGAATCAGGCAGAGTCAGAACTTAAAGATGTGCTTAACGGAATTTGCGGCGAGGGCAAATATAGAATAAACGAGGGTGACGGCGCATTCTATGGTCCAAAGATAGACATAAAAATGAAAGATTGTTTAGGAAGAGAGTGGCAAACAGGAACAATTCAGGTAGACTTCCAGCTTCCAGAAAGGTTTGATTTAACTTATGTTGATAGTGATGGCAGCAAAAAGCGACCAATTATGATTCATAGGGCAATACTTGGCTCGTTTGAAAGATTTATTGGCATAATAACAGAGCATTTTGCAGGGGCATTCCCAGCATGGCTAAGTCCAGTTCAAGTTAAAGTTATTCCAGTTTCAGAAAAATCAAATGAATATGCAAAAGAGATTGCAGACAAACTTGATGCACAAAACATTAGGGTTGAAACTGATAATTCAAATGAAAGAATTGGTTATAAAATCAGAACTGCTCAATTAGAAAAAGTGCCATACATGATGATTTTGGGTGAAGCCGAGGCAACAGAGGGCAAGGTATCGCTCAGAAAACGTAATGGCGAAGAAATAAAAGACCTAAGCTATAACGAAGCTCTTTCAATGATAAAGAAAGACATTGATGAAAAACAAGTTTAAAATCTTTCAACTTGTCATAAAAATGTTATAAACTTGTTATAAAGATGTTATAAACTTGTTATAAAGTTGTTATATTCTTGTCATAAAAATGTTATAAACTTGTTATATTTTTGTTATAAAAATGTTATATTTTTTGTTAATATGGGTGATAAAAGTCCCAAAAAATATGGTTTAAACGGTTGACAGTAACAAATTTTTATGTTATTATACCCATGTTTATTGAAGAGAAAGATCACTTTCCACCAAACGAATGAAAGATTTTGTTTGAGTTAATATAATAAAATGTTCCCAAAATATCGGCACAAAATGGGTTTAAACTGTTTTTGTGCAACATAATTTGGACTTATTATATGTGAGTGGATTTTCTTTGAAATAACCACTCATTTTTTTGAGTAAAAATAAAATTTTTAGGAGATTTATGGCAGTTAAACACGAAACACAAATCAATTCAGAAATTCGTGACCCAGAAGTAAGAGTAGTTGGAAAAGATGGCGAACAACTCGGCATCATGAGCTCTAGGGCAGCAAACGAGCTTGCTGAAAAAGAGGGTTTAGACCTCGTTAAAATTTCACCAAGTGCTGTTCCACCAGTTTGCAAAATCATGGACTATGGCAAATATGTTTTTGATAAAGCAAAAAAAGAAAAAGAGCAACGCAAAAATCAAAAGATTGTAGCTTTAAAAGAAGTTCAGCTTTCAATGACAATAGAGCAACATGATATTGATATTAAGGCAAAAAGTGCAACAAAGTTTTTGCTAAATGGCGATAAAGTTAAGGTTTCTATCAGAATGAGCGGCAGACAGCAGGCTTATAGTGATAGAGGCATTGAAACAGAAAATGCTTTTGCAGAAAGTCTTTCAGAAATTGCAGTGATTGAAAAACCAGCCAAGGTTGAGGGCAGACATATCATTATGATACTTGCTCCAAAAAATGCAAAAAAATAGAACCATAAACTTCAAAAAACAAAGGTTATAGGAGGAAAATTATTATGCCAAAACAAAAAAATAGCAGTGCCGCAAAAAAGAGATTTGTAGTAACACCAAGCGGCAAAGTAAAAAGAGGTCATCAAAATAAAAGACATCTTTTGTCAACAAAAGAAACCGGCAGAAAGAGAAATCTTCGCAGAGGTGCTTATGTTGAAGGAAAGCAAGTTAAAACCGTTAAGGTGCTTGTAGGAAATCAGGACTAATAGGGAGGAAGGACAGTTATGAGAATTAAAAGAAGTGTAAACGCTCACAAAAAAAGAGTTAAAGTTTTAAAAGCAGCAAAAGGCTACTATGGTTCAAAGAGCAAACTATACAGAGTTGCAAATGAAGCCGTTATGAAGAGTGGCAACTATGCATACATTGGCAGAAGAAACAAAAAGAGAGACTTTAGAAGACTTTGGAATGCAAGAATTAATGCAGAAGCAAGAGTTAATGGTCTTTCATACAGCAATCTTATTCATGGCTTAAAGCTTGCAAACAACGAACTTAACAGAAAAGTTCTTGCAGACCTTGCAGTTTCTGACAAAGCAGCTTTTGCTAAGGTTTGTGAAGTTGCTAAGTCAGCACTTTCAGCAGCAAAATAGTTAAAATCAAGGCTTAATACTTTGTATTAAGTCTTTTTTATGATACATTATAATTAAATATATAGATTTTTGCTTTGCAGTGGTAGGGCAAAAAGAGAAAAAATCGTAAATGGAGTGCATATGAACGGAGAAATTATTTCAAGCACCGATAACCCAATGATTAAGGAAGCCAGAAGCCTTAATGATAAAAAGTTTAGGCGTTTTCATGGCAAATTTTTGATTGATGGTGAAAAACTTGTTTATGAAGCAGTTTGTGGAGCAGCTGAAATTGACAAGCTTTTTGTTGATGCAGAAAAAATGTCAGAATTTGGATATATTCTTGAGCGTTTTGATGGCAAACTTGTTCCAGTTACCAAAAAGGTTATAAATAGCATTTCAGAAAATGTTACACCTCAGGGCATAATTGCAGAGGTATTTATGAGAGAGACTGGAGAATTTCAGCCAGAAAAGGGTCAGCCAATTTTAATTTGTGATAGGATTCAAGACCCCGGAAATTTGGGAACCATTATTAGAACAGCATCAGCAACTGGCTTTGAAACGATTGTTTTAATAGACACAGCCGATGCATATTCTCCAAAGGTTATCAGAAGTTCAAGTGGCGGAATTTTATATACAGACATTTTCCGCATGAGCGAAAAGGAAATTATTTCATATTGCGAGAAAAATGAAGTTCCTATTTTGGTGGCAGACATGGGCGGGGTTAATGTTTTTAATGCAGAAATTGCATCCAAAAATTTTGCGCTGGTTATTGGCAATGAAGGGCAAGGCGTTAGCGAGTCTTTTAAAGAGATTGGCAGAAGCATAGCTCTTCCAATGAAAAGTCAAATGGAGTCACTTAATGCAGGAGTTTCAGCCAGTGTTCTTATGTATATATTGCTAGGCAAGTCAATTTAATTTGAAATTTGCCAAAAAAATTATTTGCCAAAAATGGTATTATTAATTATAATGAAAAAGTAAATTAAAACTCGGAGGATTTTATGAGCGGACACTCAAAATGGCACAATATTCAAGCAACAAAAAATAAGGCAGATGCTGCAAGAGGCAAAATTTTCACAAAAATCGGACGTGAGATTGCAGTTGCAGTTAAGCTTGGTGGGGCAGACCCAAACATAAACAACAAACTTTATGATGTTATTCAAAAGGCTAAGCAAAACAACATGCCAAATGAAAACATTCAAAGGTCAATTAAAAAGGCAGCAGGTGGCGAGGACGGTGGAAACTATGATAGCATCACATATGAAGGCTATGGCAGTCATGGCGTTGCGTTTATTGTTGAGTGCTTAACAGACAACAGAAACAGAACCGCAGCAGATGTTCGTCATTTGTTTGATAAATATGGTGGAAGTCTTGGCACAGCAGGCAGCGTGACATATATGTTTGATTATAAGGGCATTATTGTTATTGAAAAGTCAAAGGCAAGTGAAGATGAGGTTATGATGCTTGCTCTAGACAGCGGAGCTGATGATGTTTCAAATGAAGAAGATTATTATGAAATTGTAACAAAACCAGAAATGCTTCACACAGTTGCAAAAGCTTTTGAAGACGCTGGGCTAGAGGTTGCTTCAAGCGAAGTTAACTATGTTCCTCAAAATGAAATTGAACTTGACAAAGATGCTGCTGTATCAATCAGCAAGCTTGTTGTTGCGCTTGAAGACCTAGATGATGTTCAAAACGTTTATACAAACGCAAATTTAGACTTTTTGGACTAATTTGCAGCTAAATTTATAAAAATACACTAAAACTAAGTGTTTTATAACATTTAATTTATAATGCTAATAAATAGTTGTTATAAACCAAAGATGGTTGTCTTATTGACAACCATCTTTTATTATATTAAAATAAATAAGGTTTAAATGTAGATATATTTTTGCATTTAAGCTGGAGAAATTTAATGAATGATAAAACAAAACTTGAACTAGCAAAGGATATAATTGCAACCTATGTTGCAAAAACAGCCAAGTTGTTAGATTTTGATTTGAATAACGATGAACTAAAAGAACTTTTATTGTTAAAAGAAGAAGTTGATAGAAATAATCTTGAAGCAATTAACTATGTTTTGGGTCTATCAGATTTAGGAGAAATAACAAAAAATGACTAAAGAAGAAGTATTAAAACTATATAAAATTTCTGATGAAGAAATTAATGCCATTGCTCAAAAAGTTGAAAAACTTTATACTTATGGCAAAAGTCCAGTGGAAAATCCAACTTGTGTTATTGTTGGCGGTCAATGTGGTTCAGGAAAGAGTGGCTTAATGGCATATTCTGGTAAAATGTTTCCTGACTATAATGTGATTTTGCTTGAAGATGATGGCTTAAGAAAATATTTTCCAAATGAAGAGCAAATTTCTCAAGAATATCCAAATGAATATATTGCAATCACAAACCAACTTACAAATAAATTAACAAGTTATTTATTTAACAAACTTGCAAGTGAACATTATAATTTGGTTTTTCATCAAACTCTAAAAAATAATCGTATTGTTGATGAAGGCATGGAAATGCTTTTAAATAATGGGTATTATCTTATTGTTAGGGGTTTGGCAGTTTCTGAATATGAAAGCAGAATGTCAATGATTGAAAGGTGTCTTAAACAAAAAGAATTAACAGGTTATTATAGATATGTTACTGTTGATGACCATAATAACACATATAATGGGATGCCAATGACAATAGAATATATTGAAAATAGTGAAAAATATGATGTGCTTGAAATCTTTAAAAGAGGCAAAAATATTGATGAGCCTGAACTAATTTATAGAAAAGCAAAAAAGTGTGCAAGTAAATATAATTTAAATGAAGAAGTTGTAAACTTAGGTGTGTATAATAGGGAGAAATATGCATTTAAAAGTGCAAAAGATGCCTTGCTTAATGCAAGAGAACAGGATGCCTCTTTATTTTTAGAAAATTACGATTCAAGAATGAATTCAGTTTTAAATAACAGCAACCTAACCCCAGTTTTAAGTGAACAAGCAAAAGAATTGCAAGATTTAGTTAGCAAGACAACACAATTTGGGGAATAAAAATAACAAATAGCTTTTATTGCTATTTGTTATTTTTTTGATAATTTTTTATCATTTCTGCAAGCTTTACTGCACTTTTATTTGCACGGCTTAGAAATTCTTCAATGCTTGTATTTTCATAAATTTGTGGTCCACCATTGCCAACTTTGTGGATTTCAAGCATAACAGAGTTGTTATATCCTGTTTCAGCAATTTTTTTGCAGACTTTTTCATAGTCAATTTTTCCGTCAAAAGGAAGTCTGTGCAAATCTCTGGTATGGTCAAAACCTTCACTCCAGTCCATTAAATTGTCGTGCAAATGAACAGCCAAAAGTCTGTCGCCATAGTCAGCCAAAATATCATAATCAGGGTAGTATAAATTATGGTGACCAGCATCATAACAAAAGCCAAGATTGTCAGACTTAATATTATCTAAAATAAATTTCATTTGAACAAGCCCTGACTTATCTAGATTTTCAACGGCTAGTTTAACATTGCATTCTTCAGCTTTTTTAACGAGCTTTTTAATTCCTTCAAGTGCAAAGTCGCTTGGCTTAAGTGCAATTCTTGATGGTGCACCCTCTGTTGCGTGAAAAACAGCAATAGGAATGTTATATTTTGAGCAAACCTCAATTTCATGAAAAAGCTTTTTCATGTAGTTGTCATTGCATTCGCCCTTTGCCCATAAAATGTTAGATTCTCTTCCAGACAGGTGAACAAAAGGAATTTTTAGACCATATTTTTTTGCATCAATAACTGACTGCTCAACATTTCCAAGCTTAAATGCAATCATAAGGTTATCAAAACCAAATTTTTTCACATTTTCACAAATTTCACAATAATCTTTTCCGCATTCATTATTTGAACTTATTCCAATTTCTAACATAAACACCTCTATAAAGCATTATATCACAGATTTTTTGATAATCAAATTACTTTTTATTGACTTTGAAAAAAATTATAGTTAAAGTATTATTATGGTAATTCTAGGAATAGACCCTGGCTATGCAATTGTGGGCTATGGCGTTATTGAAAAGGATGTAAGGGGAAATTGCAGAGTTTTGGATTATGGTGCAATTAACACTCCTAAAGAAGAGGATTTTCCTGTGCGTCTTGCAATGATTGCAGACGGCATGAAGGCACTAATTAACAGGTTTAAGCCGGACGCCGTTGCTGTTGAAGAATTATTTTTTAATCAAAACATCACAACTGGCATTGCAGTTGCAGAGGCAAGGGGTGTTATCTTGTGTTCGGCAATTCAGGCGGTTCCAATGGTTTATGAATTTACGCCAATGCAGATTAAGCTTTCAATTACGGGGTTTGGCAAGGCAGACAAAAAGCAGGTTCAGTTTATGACAAAATCGCTTTTGGGGCTAAAGTCTGTGCCAAAGCCAGATGATGCTGCTGACGCACTTGCTGTTGCACTTACTCTTGCACAAACAAACACCAAACTTAAAGATTCTGAAGTTAAAATTTATACAAACAACAATCTGAAAAAGTCCGACATGGGCGAAATATTTAAGGGGAAAGGCAAAAAATGATTTATTCATTGACGGGAAAAGTTTTTAAAATAGATGATAATACCATTGCTGTTGATACTGGCAGCATGGCTTTTGAGGTGATTTGTTCATCATTTTCGGTTTTTGAGCTTGCAGGAAAGTCAGAAATTCAGACAGTTTTAACATATTTACAAGTAAGGGAAGATGCAATGTGCTTATATGGTTTTGCAAGCAAAAAAGAAAAATTGCTTTTCAATGACCTTATTTCAGTTTCTGGAGTGGGGCCAAAAATGGCAATAACAATTCTCTCTGGGCTTCCAGTAGACGACCTTGTTAGAGCAATTTCTGCATCTGATGTTAAAACTCTCACTTCAATAAAAGGCTTTGGCAAAAAAACCGCAGAAAATGTTGTGCTTCAACTGCATTCACGCTTTGGCGGCTCTGATGCACTGGAAAGCTTGGTTTCTGGTGACACAACTGCTGTTTCTGGAAAACAAGTGCTTTCAAAAGAAATTGAAGAGGCTGCAGAGGTGTTGGCAAATGCAGGTATTCAAAAAATGAAAGCAATAGAAATTGCAAAATTTAACTTTGTTTCAGGAATGACAGCAGAAGAGCTTGTTGTTGCATGTTTTAAAAATTTAAGGTAGGTGGCTCATGGAAGATTTTGACGAGAGCGGTTTTGATAGGTTTGTTCAGAGCTCAATGGATAGTGGTGAACGCTTTGTTTCTTCAGAAAAACAAGACATTGATGACTATCATGAAAATGAACTAAGACCAAGAACCATGGAAGATTATGTTGGTCAAAAGCAGATTAAAGAAAACTTGTCTGTTTATATTTCTGCTGCAAAAAAAAGGGGAGAGGCTCTTGACCATGTGCTTTTATATGGACCTCCGGGGCTTGGAAAAACCACACTTGCTGCGGTTATTGCTAACGAGCTTGGCTCTGCCTTTAAGCAGACTTCTGGCCCAGCTATTGAAAAACCAAGCGACCTTGCTGCACTTCTTACTAACCTTAATGAAAATGATGTGCTTTTTATTGATGAAATTCATAGACTTAACCACTCGGTTGAAGAAATTTTGTATCCAGCAATGGAAGACCATGCCCTTGACTTTGTTATTGGCAAAGGACCATCGGCAAGGTCTATGAGAATTAATCTTCCAGCCTTTACACTGGTTGGGGCAACAACAAAGGCAGGAATGCTTACGGGGCCTCTTCGTGACAGGTTTGGCGTGCTTTGCAAACTTGAGCTTTATACTGAAGCAGAACTTGAGCAGATTGTTAAAAGGTCTGCAAAAATTCTTTCTGCAGAAATAGATACTGAGTCTGCAAAAATCATAAGTTCAAGATGCCGTGGAACCCCAAGAATTGCAAACCGCATATTAAAAAGAGTTCGTGATTTTGCTGATATTTTGTCTGGCGGAGTTATAAACAAAGAGATTACAAATCATGCGCTGGCAAAAATGGATATTGACAGTATTGGACTTGATGGCGTTGATATTAAAATGCTTAAAACTATGATTGAGACTTTTAAGGGAAAGCCAGTTGGGCTTGACACCTTGGCAGCCGTTACGGGTGAAGAAACAGAAACTATTGAAGATGTTTATGAGCCATATTTGTTGCAGATTGGATTTATTTCAAGAACTCCTCGTGGAAGAATTCCTCTTGAGGCGGCTTATACTCATCTTGGCTATAAGCTTTCAGATTATATTAATTAGGAAAAATTATGGATATTCTTAAGACCAGTGATTTTTATTATGACCTTCCAGAAAGACTAATTGCACAGGCTCCTGCTTGCCCAAGAGACAGTGCAAAAATGCTTGTTTATGATAAGGCAAAAGATAAAATTGAGCATAAAATTTTTAGAGATATTGCAGATTATTTAACCCCAAATGATGTGCTTGTTTTGAACAACACAAGGGTTATTCCTGCAAGGCTTTTTGCAACCAAAGAAACGGGTGCAAAGATTGAAGTTTTTCTTTTGAAAAGATTGAATTTGACAGATTATGAAGTTTTAATGAAGCCAGCTAAAAAAGCAAAAATTGGCACAAAATTAATATTTTCTGACAATTTAAGCTGTGAAGTTATAGAGAATCAAGAAGAGATTGGTGGCAGAATAATAAGCTTTTGTGTGGGCACTGGAACGCTTGAAGAAGAGCTTGATAAAATTGGAAATATTCCGCTTCCGCCATATATTCATGAGCATTTAGAAGACAGCGAAGAATATCAAACAGTATATTCAAAAATTAGGGGTTCGTCAGCTGCTCCAACAGCGGGTTTGCATTTTACGGATGCGCTTTTAGAAAAGATAAAAGCAAAGGGTGTTCAGATTGAAGAGGTAACCCTTCAGGTTGGGCTTGGAACGTTTAGACCAGTTATGGAAGAAAACGCCCTAAACCACAAAATGCATAGTGAAGAAATTGAAATTAGCCCTGACGTTGCAGAAAGACTAAACAGGGCAAAGCAAGAAGGTAAAAGAATTATAGCTGTTGGCACAACATCGGTTAGAACACTTGAATCTGCTGCCGATGAAACAGGAAAACTTTCAGCATATAAGGGTGAAACAAACATCTTTATTTATCCTGGAGTGAAACTAAAGTTTGTTGACAGCTTAATTACGAATTTTCATTTGCCAGAAAGTACGCTAATTATGCTTGTATCGGCATTTATTGGAAGAGAAAAAACTTTGCAAATTTATAGGGAAGCAGTTGAAAAAGAATATAGATTTTTCAGTTTTGGAGATTGTTGCTTTTTCAAATCATAAAGGAAATTAATTATGGAAAATAAAAACTTTTCATTCACCGAAAAGGTGAAATCATCAAACACATTTGGCAGAATTGGAGTTTTGCACACACCTCATGGTGATATTGAAACCCCAGTTTTTATGCCTGTTGGCACAAGAGCCACAGTTAAGGCTGTTGAGCCAAGAGAACTTGAAGAAGTGAATGCACAAATTATTTTAGCAAACACATATCATTGTTATCTTAGGCCTGGTGCTGACCTTGTTGCTAAGGCAGGGGGGCTTCACAAGTTTATGAACTGGAACCATCCAATCTTAACTGATTCTGGTGGGTTTCAGGTGTTTTCTCTTGCAGACTTAAACAAAATTACTGATGATGGTGTTGAATTTAAGTCGCATTTGGATGGCTCTGCTCACTTTTTTACTCCTGAAAAGTCAATGGAAATTCAAAATAAGCTTGGTGCTGACATTATTATGGCATTTGATGAGTGCTCAACCTATGGTGTTGACCACAAATATGCAAGCGAAGCTTTAAACAGGACTGAAAAGTGGCTAGACAGGTGCATTGCTTATCACAAAAACTAAAAACAGTTTTTGTTTCATATATTTCGGCTTAATTTTTATGAAGATTTAAGGCTTAAGGCCTTAGAAAATGTTAAAAAGAAAGCGACAGTGGGTTTTTCTATTGGTGGGCTTTCAGTTGGAGAACCAAAACATATTATGTATGAAATGCTTGACGCAATGGCTCCACATTATCCTGAAGACAAGGTTCGCTATTTGATGGGTGTTGGAAGCCCTGACTGTATTATTGAAGGTGTAATTCGTGGCATAGATATGTTTGACTGTGTGCTTCCAACCAGAAATGCAAGAAATGGCACAGCCTTAACCTCTGAGGGCAAGGTTGTAATTAAAAATGGAAAATATAAAGAAGATTTTTCTCCGCTAGATAAGGAGTGCGATTGTTATGCTTGCAAAAACTTTACTAAAGCATATTTAAGGCATCTTTTTAATGTTGATGAAATTTTGGGAGCTCAGCTTCTTTCAATTCATAACATTAGGTATTTAACAAACTTTATGGAACAAATTAAGCAGGCAATTAGGGAGGATAGACTTAGCGAGTTTAGAGAAGAATACTTAAAAAAGACAAATTATAAATAAAAAGTTACAAAATTTGCATAGTTGCCTCTATTAACTATTGAATTTTGTTTGCCGCTATGCCATATTTTTGTTACAATATAGTAATTAGAAGGAGATTATTATGAATAGATTTATTTGTGCAGAACAAGCAAATAGTCCAACAACAATAGTTGTTTATGTTGTTTTGATTATTGCGTTAGTTTTTCTTTTGGTTGCACCAATGTTTACCCAAAGAAAAAGAAGAAAACAATATGAGCAGATGCTTGGCGGAATTAAGGTTGGCGACCTTGTTGAAACTGGCGGGGGAGTTATTGGCAGAATTGTTAAAATGACTGACAAGGGTGACATTAAAACCGTTGTGATTGAAACTGGCTCTAAAACTGAAAAATCTTATATGGAAATTGATATGAGAATGATTAGCATGGTTTTAAAGTCTAGCAAGGCTGAATTGCCAGCTGAAGAAAATGAAAAGTCAAAAACAACAGAGTCTGAGACTGAGACAAAAAATGAAAACACTGAGCCAGCAAAGGCAGAAGATGAAACTAAGATAGAATCTTCTGAAAAGTCAGAAGAAAAACCAAAAAAGAAAAGAACAACATCTTCAGTTAAAAAGAAATAGCAAAAATATTCAAAATTATTCAAAAAGCGACCAAAACTGGTCGTTTTTTTAGTGTGGTTTGGCATATTTGACCCGCAATCTTAGTATAGTTTATTAGGAGAAAGGTTATGTTTGCTTGGCTTAAATCTAAAACAGTTTCAGAAGAAAATAAAAATGTGATTTTTGATTTTGTGAAAGGGCTTCTTGCATCAATTTTAATTAGTTTTGCTCTTATTGTGTTGTTTGCTTTCATTTTAAAGTGCTTTGATATCTCGGATGTTGCAATAGTTCCGTCAACACTGCTTATTAAGGGCATTAGCGTTTTTGTTGGAAGCATTATTGCTATTAAGGGCAAAGATAAAGGTCTAATTAAAGGTGCTGTGTTTGGTGCAATTTATGTGGTTTTTGCATTTTTCATTTTTGGCATCATTGCAGCAAATTTCACTTTTGATTTAGGACTATTTTTAGACTTTGCTTTTGCCGTTTTGCTTGGAAGCATTGTTGGAATTGTAAAAGTTAACAGAAATTAGAAAATGCGGAAATTTCCGCATTTTTTATTGCTTTTTGGTTATAATTTTACTAAATTTGTAAAATATTTTTTATAATGAATTGACTGCTGGCGAATGTTTGGTTTATAATGATAACGACTTTAAAAAGGGAAATATTTTAAATGAAAAAATTTAGCAAAAAAACAACTATAATTGTTTCCGTTTTGATTTGTGTGATTATGCTTGCAGGCATACTTTTGAGCTTTGTTCCAATGACAGCAGGCTCAAAGACTTTTTTATCACTTTCTGGCGGAATTAATGTGTCAACCGATATGATGGGTGGAATGTATGGGGAATATGACATTTTAACAGAAAACCCATCGGAAAGCACAAAGATTGATTCTATGCAAAAGGTTAAGAGGGTTTTTGAAAAATTTGGCTATAAAAACGTTAATGTCTATATTTATGGCAGCAAGCTTAGGGTTGAAGTTAGTTATCCAAGAGGCAGCAAATCTTATGAAAAGGTTTATGGCGAGCTTGGAATGGTTGCTGGGGGCTCATTTAAGCTTAGTTCACAAAACCCAAGTGGAAGCACAGGCTCTACCGGAACTGACAAAGAAGACCCAATTATTTTAAATGGAAATGAGCATGTTGAAAGTGTGAAGGTTTACACTAACAATAATGTTAAGTATATTTCAATAAACTTTAATAAAGAGGGTCAAGAGGTTTATAAGAAGATTTGTGGAAAAACCACAACCATATATTTGTCGCTTGGTGAAAATTATAACCAACAAATTAACGCTAGTGGAGTTTCAGATTATAGCTCGCTTACTCTTTCTGATGAAAAATATGAAAACTTAATTTCTTTAGAGCAAAGGGTAACCATTGGTTGCATGGGTTTGGAAATTAACCCAGACACACCAATCGTTAACACAATGTCGGCTAACACTATTGCGGGAAAAAGCTCTCCAGAAGAAACTGGTTTTTCATATAACACAACTTCTGTTTTGATGATTGTTACATATTTAGTTGTGCTTGTGTCTTTGATTGCAATTTTTGCTGCAAGATTTGGACTTTATGCAGTTGTTGTTGGCATTTCAATGCTATTTAACTCATTTATTTTCTTGGGACTTATGAATCTTATGCCATCAATAGAAATTGGTATTGCTGGAATTGTTGCACTCACACTTGGAACTGCAATCATTTACACATATTCATTCATTTTTGCAGAAAATGTTAAAAAACAATATGACCTTGGGAAATCATTTAGGGCATCGCTTGAAACTGCCTTTAAACGAATGCTTCCAAGCACGATTATTTCAAATATTTCATTGTTTGTTTCTGCACTAATTATTTTTGCATTCTCGTTTGGTGAACTAACCAGTGGCATTGTTATATTTGCAATTTTGATGGCTCTTAGCCTTTTAACAAACCTTTTAATTATTCCTTTCCTTGTAAAGGTTGGCATTTCTTATAAAAAGATTGATGTTAAACTATTTATGCTTCCAAAGAGGGCTATTGGTTTTGAAACTAATGATGATGACGCAAAGGAGGAAGAATAATATGAAATTTATGCAAAAAAAGTATCCGCTTCTTGTGTCAACAATTGTTTCTTGCGTAATTATTGTGGTATCGCTTTTCATTTTAGGCTTTTTTGGCTTAAAACTTAGTGTTTCGCTTGGCGGTGGCAGTCGCATGGAAGTTAATTTGGAGCAAAATGCTATTGTTAAAGAAGCTAAAGACAAGGTTGGTGAAGTGCTTAGCAAACACCATATTTCAATTGATTCATCTTTTGTTGAAGACAAATATGTTGCGGGCGCAGATGATGAAACAGAATATCTTAGAAAATGCTTGGTTATTCAGGTTGCTAAAAAGGGCATAAGTGCAGAGGAAAAAGCTGAAATTAAGTCAGAAATTGCTCAGGCACTTGGCACAAATCCGGCTTATGTTTCAGAAATTGAGGAAATTACAAGCTCTGTAACCGCAAAAGAAGTGCTTTTTGTGGCTCTTGCAGTTGGCATTATTGCAATTTGCTTCTTTATTTTTGCTTGGATAAGATATAATGTGTTCGCTGGAATTTCGTTTGTTTTATCATTCCTTCACAACATTATTTTGTTCTTATCACTTATAATTTTAACAAGAGTTCAGCTTTCTGTAATTTCACTTATAATTGTGCTTATTATGACACTTGTTATGAGCATAGTGCTCGTTAATATTTATGAAAAGTTTAAGGAAACATCAAAACTTTCATCTTCAGACAAAATTCCTGTTTCAGAACTTATGCTAAGTTCTGAAAAACAAGTGGTTATGCCTTATGCCATAATTTTGGCAACTGCACTGCTTTGTTCGCTTATGCTTTTAATTGTTCCTGCAAACATGGTTAAAATTGCTTCAGTTAGTGGAATTTATGCTTGTGTTATAACTGCTTACACATCACTTATTATTGGTCCAGCGTCTTATGCGGCGGTGCTTGAGATTCGTGATATGAACCAAAAAGCACAGCTTAGCAGAAACGATACTGTGAACAAGACAATTCAGAAAAAAATAAAGAAAAATTCAAAAACCAAAAGCTAAAAGGAAGAGCATAGCTCTTCTTTTTATTTTATTTAAATTGCATTTTTATAATTGTTGTGATAAACTATTTTTAAGTAGAGAGTTTTTATGAAATTAACAGATGAGAGAATTATTAAGTTTTTAGATGAAAAACTTAGTGCAAAGGGCATTGAGCGAGATAAGTTTTTAAACCCTAGTTTAAATGACCTTCGTGATGCAAACAAGCTTAAAAACATGAGTGAAGCTGTCAAAAAAATCAAAGAAGCCATAAAAAATGACAAAAAAATACTTATTTTTGGCGACTATGATTCTGACGGTGTGTGTTCTTCTGCAATGCTTTATTTATATTTTAAGTCTATAGGCAAAAATGTTCAGGTTTATATTCCTAATCGTTTTCACAATGGCTATGGAATTTCATGCGAGGCAATAGACGAAATTGAGTTTGAATATGCACCAGACTTGGTGATTACAGTGGATTTGGGCATTACTGCCATTGAAGAAGTTGAAATTTTAAAGCAAGAAAATATTGATGTGGTGATAACTGACCATCATATTCCGCTTTCAGAGCTGCCAAGTGCGGTGGTTGTTGACCCAAAAATTGACCCAGATGGCACCTATGGCTTTGATTCACTTTGCGGTGCAGGCGTTGCACTTAAGCTTATTGAAGCTCTTTCAGACAGGCAAACAGCACTAAAATTTTTAGATATTTGTGCTATTGCAACCGTTGGTGATATTGTTCCGCTTGTTGATGAAAACAGGGTAATTGCCAAGTTTGGAATTGAAAAAATTAATTCTGGAGACTGCCTTCCAAGCCTGACTTTTATTAAAAATAAGTGTGAAATTGACAGGCTAACTTCAACAGACATAAGCTTTAAAATTGTGCCAAAAATAAATGCTTGTGGGCGAATGAGCAGTGCAATTAAGGCATTTGAATTTTTGGTTGAAGATGACCCAAAACAGCTTGAAATTAAGTATGCTGAGATTGAATCAGACAATATGCTTAGGCTGTCTGCCATTGAAAAAGGTAACAAGGAAATTGCCAAAATTTTGGAAAAATATGATGCCTTTGAACCTGCAATTTTGATTAAGGGTGACTTTCATGAAGGCATTATTGGCATTTTAGCATCAAGAGTTTGCCATGACCAAGGAAAGCCTGCAATCATTTTTACGATGGATGAAAATGGCAACTATAAGGGCAGTGGCAGAAGCACTGAAAACATTGATATTCACAAAATTATTGTTTCACTTGCAGACCTTTTGGAAAATTTTGGTGGTCACAAAATGGCATGCGGACTAGAAATTTGCCCAGAAAATTATGAAATTTTTAAGCAAAAATTTATTGAAAAAGTGAGTGAATTTTCAGTTTTTGAGACTGAAAATTTTGATGAAAAATGTTATGATATTGAGATTAATGACGAAGATATTAATTTGCAATTTATTTCTCAGCTAAATTTACTTGAGCCTTTTGGCTGTGAAAATGAAAAGCCAATTTTGGCAATTAGGCAAACAAAAATGCTTGCAGAACCTGTGAGTGAAAAGGCGTTTAAACACTATAGATTTTGGACAAAAAAGAACAATAGTGTGGTGTGTTTTAATGGCTATGATGAAATGCAAAATGCCAAGACAATGGCAGAAAAATTGCTTGTTGTTGACCTTTCAACTAGCACTTATAAGGGGCGAGAAAACATTAATGTTGTGCTTAAAAACATGACACTAATTAGTCCAAATTTTGAGGGTTTTGAAAGCCAATTTTTGCTTGGTTCACTCATAAATAAATACTTCTCAATTTTTGATTTTAATGATAAAAATAACTATCATTTAACAGACAATTTGGCAGCTGTCGCCGCTGAAAAATTTAAAGAAAATTCACATGGAACAATGGTTGTTGCAAGCTCTGATAGTGACCTTGAAAAGCTTGAAAAACACGGCATTGACACAAAAAGCTATTTGTCTTTTAATCCACAAACAGATTGCAAAAATGTTATAGTTTGCAAGCATAGGGGAATATATAAATTAAGTCAGGCAAAAGGTTATAAAAATATAATTTTTATGAACCGTTATTTTGATGATGAACACCTTTATTTTTCACAGCAATATAATGTTTATGAAAATATAACAAAAATGCCTTTAAGTTTTGGGCTAAACTGTTCTCGTGAAGTTTTTGTTAAGGCATATAAACTTATTTGCGATTTTGCAGCCATAAAAGCAAATGATGAATGTGAGTTTGCTGAAAAACTTGCTTTAAAAGACAAGTCGCTTTCTTCTGCTCAGATATTGTTTTGTCTTTTGGTTTTTATGGAATTAAATTTTTGTGAATATGACGAAATTTTATGTAATTTTAAAATTTTAAAAGCAAAAAAAATGGAGCTTTCATCATCAAAATTATACTTGGAGGTTAGTGATGGAAAATAATTTAATTGGTTTGCAGGAACTGGAGCAAAAATTTTTGGAACTTGTTAAAAAGAATTATCCAAAAAATGCTGACAAAATTATTGATGCATATAAGTTCGCCTTAAATGCCCATGCTGGCGTTAAGCGAAAAAGTGGAGAGCCATATATTGTGCATCCGCTTTTGGTTGCAAAAATTTTGATAGAAAATAACATGGACTATTTTACCGTTATGGCTGGGCTTTTGCATGATGTTATTGAAGACACAAATTATACTGAGGCTGACATTGCTAAAATGTTTGGTGAAACTGTTGCCAAGCTTGTTAATGGCGTAACAAAAATTAACGGAACCTCTCTTAGGGAGAAAAATCTTACAGAGGAAATGAGCATTCAAAAGCTTATCCTTTCAATGGGAACAGATATTAGGGTTATTTTAATAAAGCTTGCCGACAGGCTTCATAATATGCAAACCATAGACTTTCTTTCTAGAGAAAGGCAAATTCGTATGGCAAACGAAACAAACGAACTTTTTATTCCTATAGCAGAGCGCCTTGGAATTAGAAATATTCGCTCTGAGTTGGAAGAGCTTACATTTAAGTGTTTGCATAAAGAGGAATATGCAGAAATTAAAGCAGAATTTGACCGCAGGTTTAAGTCTCGCGAAACTGAACTTAAGCAAATTAAAGATAAACTGAATAAAATTTTGAAGGAAAATGGAATTGGTGGCACAATTTTTGCGTGGCCAGAGCATTATTATTCAATTTACAAAAAAATTAAGGCGGATGGCATTAAAAAAGTTTATGGATTTATGCTTTATAAAATTGTTGTGGAAGATGAACTGGATTGCTATAAGGTTCTTGGGCTTTTGCATAAAAATTTCAGACACTTGCCAGAACAAATTAAAGACTTTATTTCTTCGCCAAAGCCAAATGGCTATAGGTCGCTTCATACAGTTTTGCTGTCAGACAATGGAAACGTAACGTTTAAGGTTATGATTAGAACCGCTGAAATGGACAAAATTTGCGAATCTGGGGTGTCTTCGCTTTGGAGCGGAAGCGATGTTGATAAGGGTTTTAGTGAAAAAATTGAAAAATATAACAGCATGAAGCAAATAACTAATGAGGAAAACAAAAATTTAAACCCAGCAGCATTTATAAATGCCATAAAATCAGACTTATTTTCAAGCGTAACTTGGGTGTTTACGCCAAAGCTTAAGCCAATTTGTCTTGAAGCAGACAAACCAACAGCCATTGACTTTGCCTATGCCGTTCACACAGACATAGGACACAGGGCACTTGGTGCAAATGTTAACGGAAAAAAAGCCTCACTAAGCACAGAGCTTAGGGCGGGTGATATTGTTGAAATTGTTACTTCAGAGGCTCCAAAGGCTCCTAGCAGAAACTGGCTTTCGGTTGCAAAAACTGCCATTGCAAGAAAGAGTATTTCAAAATATTTAAAAGACCATCAAACGAAAGAAAACATTAGCCTTGGCAAAGAAAAATTGCAAGAAGAACTTAAGAAAAATGGCTTTAATTATGAAAGTTTAATGTCGTTATATTCTAAAATTGCAGAGGATTTTAACTTTTTGTGCGAAGACGAAATGCTTGCTAGTGTTGGAATGGAAAGCGTTACGGTTTCTCAAATTGTAAGTTATGTGATTAACGAAGCGCAAAAAATAAACTTTATGCGAAGCTTGCCTGTTATTCTTGATAGTGATGAAGAGTTTTCAAGCATAAGCTATCCTAAGTGCTGCGGGGCAGTTCCGGGGGACGAAATTGTTGCTCTTGCTAGCAAAAATAGCCTTGCAATTCACAGAACTTGTTGTGCCAATGCAAAAAATGCTTCAAAAGACAGCATTATTAATGCAACATGGCAAACCAAAATTCCATTTCAGTTTTCTTCGGTTTTAAAGGTTGTTGCAACTGACAGAGTTGGGCTTGCAGCCGATTTATTTGCTTTGCTTGCAAGCGAAAAAGTAAACCTTAACAGAACTGTGGTTAGAAAAGTTAATGACCAGATTTGTGAATTTGAAATTGGCGTTCAAGTTTATCATTTAAATGAACTTGATGAAATTAGAGAAAAACTTGCAAAACTTGGTGGTGTTAAGTCTGTAAGCAGAAGTTATGAATAAGTTTTTTGATTAATTTGAACAATTTTCTTAAAAATTTCATAAATTTGATAATTTGCCTTTACAAATTAAAAAAAAAGTTGTATACTCTTGCTTGTTACCGTTTGAGAATGCAAAAAGCTTCTTTTTCCGGCTCTTGCACTCAAAAACTGGCAAATTTATAATGGAGGAAAAAGCATGGACAAGATTAAAAAGCAAGAAATTATCAAAGAGTATGCACAATCTGAAAATGACACAGGTTCACCTTATGTTCAAATTGCTCTTTTAACAGAGAGAATTAAAAACTTAACTGAATACTTAAAGTCAAACAAGCAAGATTTCCACTCACGTCGTGGTCTTATGCAACTTGTTGGTCGCAGAAGAGGTCTTCTTGAATATCTTAAAAATACAGATATTGATGGCTACAGAAATTTGATTGAAAAATTAGGCATTAGAAAATAATAAAAGGGAGTGAGATTTTTTCTCATTCCGTTTTTTAATTAGTAGAGAAAAGGAGATAAATTATGTTTGGTGAAGAAAAAAATTACAAACTCAGTTTGGCAGGAAAGGATATTTTAATTAAGACTGGCAAATTTTGTGGTCAATCAAATGGCACTTGTTGGGTAAGCTCTGGCGACACAACTGTTATGGTTAACGTTACTATGAGCGACAAGCCAAAGGAAGGAGCAGACTTCTTTCCACTTTGTGTTGATTTTGAAGAAAAAATGTATTCTATAGGAAAGTTTCCAGGGGGCTTTAAAAAGAGAGAGGGCAGAGCTAGCGATCAAGCAATTCTTTTTTCAAGACTTATTGACAGACCAATTCGTCCACTATTTCCTAAGGGGTTTTATTATGATGTTGCTGTTGTTGCAACAGCACTTTCTGTTGACCCAAATGATGCACCAGAAATTTTGGCTATGATTGGCTCTTCTGTTGCACTTTCTGTGTCAGACATTCCTTTTGCAGGTCCAACAGGCTCTGTTATTGTTGGCTGCATAGATGGCAAGTTTGTTATTAACCCTACTGCTGAAGAGTGTGAAAAGAGCTCACTTCATGCCTATGTTGCGGGCACAAAAGACGCAATTATGATGGTTGAAGCTGGCGCAAATGAAGTTAGTGAAGAACTCATGAGAGATGCAATTTTATTTGCTCATGATGCAATTAAAGAAATTGTTAGCTTTATTGAAAAAATTGCCAAAGAAGTTGGCAAACCAAAGAGAGAAGTAGAGCTATTTCATATTGGTGAAGACCTTGAAAAAGATGTTCGTGACTATGTTACTGCAGACCTTACAAAGGCAATGGCTCCACTTGCAGACAAGGTTGCATTAAATGAGAGAATTAGCAAGGTTTTGGATGATTGCAGAGAACATTTTGCTGAAAAATATGAAGATAGAGAGCAAGAAGTTAACGAGCTTTTATATAAAATGCAAAAGGAAATTGTTAGAAAAACAATTATTGAAACTGGCGTTAGACCAGATGGCAGACAAACCAAACAAATTAGACCAATTTGGTGTGAAGCTGGCGTGCTTCCAAGAGTTCATGGAACTGGCGTTTTCACTAGAGGTGAAACACAGGTTCTTAACTGTTTGACACTTGCAACAATTTCTGAGGCTCAAAGACTTGAGGGCTTAGACGATGAGGAAAATGCATACAAGCGTTATATTCATCAATATAATATGCCACCATATGCAACTGGCGAAGCAAGAAACTTAAGAAGCCCTGGCAGACGTGAAATTGGTCACGGCGCACTCGCTGAAAGGTCGCTTCTTCCAGTAATTCCTAGCGAAGAGGAGTTTCCATATGCACTCCGCTTGGTTTCAGAAGTTTTATCATCTAATGGTTCTTCTTCAATGGCAAGTGTTTGTGCAAGCACTCTTGCTCTTATGGATGCAGGCGTTCCAATTAAGGCTCCTGTTGCTGGTGTTGCTATGGGTCTTATTAAAGATGAAGCTTCTGGCAAGGTTATTGTTATGACTGATATTCAGGGTCTTGAAGACTTTTATGGTGATATGGACTTTAAAGTTGCGGGCACAAAAAATGGTATCACTGCAATTCAAATGGATATTAAAATTAAAGGTATTGATGAAAAAATCTTAACAACAGCTCTTTCTCAAGCAAAAGAAGGCAGAGATGAGATTATGGATAAAATGCTTGCAACAATTTCTGAGCCAAGAGAAAGCTTAAGCCCATATGCTCCAAAAATTATCACCTTTAAAATTGCTCCAGACAAGATTGGCGAAGTTATTGGTCAGGGCGGAAAGACTATCAATAAAATTATTGAAAAAACAGGCGTTAAGATTGATATTGAAGACGATGGCACAGTTATGGTTTCATCTGCAGTTATTGAAGATTGTTATGAAGCTAAAAAGATAATTGAAGACATTGTTTTTGTTCCAGAAGTTGGCGAAAGATACACAGGAACAGTTGTTAGAATTATGCAATTTGGTGCTTTTGTTGAAATTTCTTCAACTTGTGATGGCATGATTCACATTTCTAAGCTTTCAACAAAAAGAGTTGAAAGAGTTGAAGATGTTGTGAAGATTGGCGACAAGGTTGAAATTGAAGTTATTAAGGTTGACGAAAAGGGCAGAGTTGACCTAAAGCTTATAAAAAAAATGTGAAGGCATACGAATAAAAAATTAAACATTTGTTAAAAAATATTTAAATTTAGTTAGGTTATTGATAAATTAAGGAAAAAACTTACACAAATTTGTGTAAGTTTTTCTTTTTTTGTGAGGCTTAGCATATAATTTATTATGAAAAAGCTAAAAAAAGAAAATGTTATTGTTCATGTGCTGTTTAACTTCGTAATTTTTACATTAATTGCAATTATGATTGTTTTTTCTGCAGGGGCAGGCAAAAAACGAACACTTGCAACTTCAAATAGCGAATATCGTGGAACGATTTATGCAGGCGACAAGTCTTCAAAAAAGGTTTCGCTTATGATTAATGTTTATTGGGGCACAGAATACTTAAAGCAAATGCTTGAAACCTTAGAAAAACACGGCATTAAGACCACTTTTTTTGTTGGTGGAACTTGGGTTAAGGAAGAGCCAGAACTCTTAAAACAAATGAAAGCATCTGGACACGAAATTGCCAGCCATGGATATAATCACAAAGAGCATGGCAAGCTTGATTATCTTGGAAACTACACAGAAATTGAAAAGTGCCACAAGGCTATTAAAGAGGTTTTGGGCAGTGAAATGGAGCTTTTTGCACCACCGGGTGGCTCTTATAATGCTCAAACAATTGAGGCGGCAACTGCTCTTGGATATAAAACAATTATGTGGACAAGAGACACCATTGACTGGCGTGATAAAAATGCAAATTTAATCTATAACAGGGCAGTTACTGGAATGCAAGGAGGTGACCTAATTTTGATGCATCCAACTGAAAAAACTGCTGAGGCACTTGGCAAAATTATTGAATATGCCAAAAATCATGGTTTTACGCTAACAACAGTTAGTGACACTCTCGCTTTAGTTTAATTCACATCCGTAAAATGTTAAAAATTTATAAAAAATATTGAAAAATATGCAAAATCCGTTTTCTAAACGGATTTTTTTATTGTATAATAAGCATGTAAAATAATCTTATATGGAGCTTTATTTATGGCATTAAATGTATTTTCTAACGGACTAAAACTTGTTTGCACCGAAAAGCATGAAAAAAAGGTTGCTTGCGTTGTGCTTCACATTGCAGGTGGCACTCAATCTGAAAAAAATTATCAGAGTGGAATAAGCGACTATTTAACAAAAATTATGCTTATGGGAACAAAAATTCACCCATCAGCAGATTCGCTTATGTCTTACGCAAAATTAAACGGCATTGTGCTTACTCCTCACAATTCTAAAGAGAGCATAACTATTAGTGCACTTTGCCCAAAAGAGAGTGTTGACACAGCAATTAGCCTGCTTTCAGAAATTGCGTTTGAAACCTCATTTTCGCTTGAGGCTGGCGACAAGGTCAGAAAAGCCCAGCTTGCTCAGGTTGAAATGATTAGCGAAAGCCCAAACTTTGCAATGAACAGACTTCTTAATTCAACGCTTTATTCAAGAACTGGTCTTGCTAATCCAAAACAGGGCACCGCAATTACTGTTTCAAGGTTTAGAGCTATTGACGCTAAGGACTTTTTGGAAAAAGTTTTCACTCCAAGAAACACTGTTATTTCAGTTGTTGGAGACATTAATCAAGACCATATTTATGAGCTTGTGAAAAAATATTTCTTTGACAGAATGAAGGAAGAGGAAAAGGAATATAAAAAACTTAAATATGTTTCAAAGGTTGATGACTTTAAGGGCACAGCAAAGGGCAGAATTAAAAGGCTTAATCAAACAAGAATTGAAGTGGCTTTTCCTGCAGTTTCATTCAAAGACAAAGAAAAGTATATTTTGGAAATTATTAAACCAATTTTAATTAAAAAAATTATGCTTTCGCTTGCAAACACAAATTATTATTATGAAACCAAGGTCAGCACAAAATATTACGCAAACAATGGCAACATTGTGTTTGATATTATGGTTGACTATGAAAATGCAGAGCAGCATGTTCATGAATTTATTAAGGCATTAAACAGAGATGTTAAGCAAAGAGAAATCTCTGCAGATGAGTTTGAAACTGAAAAAAAGGTATTCATAACAAACTTTATCAATTCTTACGACAATGTTTTGGAGTGTGCACTTGTTTCTGCAAAAACTCTTGCACTTACAAAACAAACTTTTTCAGAGAGTGGGGAAAGGCTTAAAATTGACCTTTTGACAAACAAAGATGCCAACAAACTTTTGGCTAAAATTTTAGACTTTAACCAAATGGTTGTTATTTATCTTGGTCATGACATTGATATTGACTTTGACAAACTCGTTTCTGAAACAAAATAAGGAGATTATCTTGGAAAATCGTAAAAATAATTCTTTTTCGCTTACTAAAGGAAAGATTGTTTGGCTTGTTTGTTTGGTGGTGTTTTGCTTAACATTCATTTTTGCATGCATGCAAAGCATTTTGCCGCTTGGCGCTGGAATTGTTGGCACTTTTGGAATCATGACATATCCAGTGCTAATTTTGCTTGCGCTATTTTCACTTGCTAAGTTTTTGGGCTTTTCATATAGAAGAAGCCTTAAAGCCACAATTTTAATGACATGTTTCATAATAAGCTTGCTTTGTGTTGTTCATTGTATTCAAACTTTTAAGGGGCTAGATGCAGTGACAAACGGAAAAACTTATGTTGAATATATGAGGCTTTCATATGAAAAGCTAACCGTGCTTGGAAGCTTTGGCTCACTATTTTGTGGTCTTTTTTCACTTATGTTTGGTGGGTTTACAACAATTATTTTGTTTGCAATTTTATCAACAATTTTAATTGGTCTTTTTATAGACTTTGAACTTTATGGCAAATATGATGAAAAACACATTAAAAAACTAAGAAGCAGAAAACTTCGTGAAAAGGTATCAAAAAGTGATGAAAAGGCTTATGATGGCAAGCCAAACTATTCATTCTCAGACAAGGAAAATGAGGTTTCGTCATACACTCAAACAGATGTTGCTCACGAAATTTCTTCTGATGTTAATGAATATACAGAAAATTCTGTTCAGGCAAGCTATGCTGAGGCGGAGATTGCTCATGAAATTGAGGAAAACTCAGCTAGTTTTGAACAAGATTATGCTCAGGAAAATTATATGGGCTATCAAAACAATATTGATGATAGTTATAAAAATATAAATTTCTTTGGTGGCGCAAATGCTGAAAATAACGCTGTTTTTGAGGGAAATGGCTATCCAAATTATGCTCAAAACAACTTTATTAATGAGCAGCAATATAGTGAAGCTCCAGTTTTTTCAGAAAATGTTTATGAAGAGGAGCAAGTTCCAAATGTTTTCACAGATTCAATGGATGAATATAGAAGAAAGTTTATAGAAGACACATTTGGAATGCCATCTTCAATGCCAAACTATGGCTATGAAAATCAAAGTTCAGTAAGCTACTCAGACCCAGTTTCACCAGCATATAGTCAGGCTGTTCAGCCAACATTCTCTCAACCTAGCGTTTCATTTGAAAATGAGCCTTCACATAGCAGCTTTAATGACAATCAAACAAGTGTTGCCGCATGGTCTGCTCCACAAACTCCAACTTATGTGGGGGAAAATTTCTCAAATAATGAAAATGTAAATTCTGGCTATGAATCATTTAATTCAAATAATAATGACTTATCACAAGACAAGGCTTTGGGTTTTGAAAGCAGTCAAGCCCCAGCATTCCCTGGAATGATAGGAAATAGCATTGACGATGTTAAGCCAGAAAGTGCAAGTTTTGATGCTCCAGTTTCTGATGGAATAAGTTTTTCAGAACCAGAAAGTTTTGGTGTTTCAGAGCCAGTTAATAATAGTCTTGAAGACGATATTGATAACAAAATCTCTGACATTTTCAATATTAATGAAGATGACGAAGACGATAGTTTGGTGAATAGTTTGCCATCTAACTTTAATTCTGAAACAGAAAATTCTGTTTCAGAATCAGGTTCTGAGCTTACAGATTTTAGTTTCCTTAGAAAAGATGAAAATGATGGCTTGGTTTCTGCAGAAGAAAGAGTTCGTGAAGATGTTGAAGCGTTTAACACTCATATTGAGCCAACAAACACTCACACAGAGCCTCTTTTTGCAGAAAACAAGGTTGATTCACCAAATGAAGGGCTAATAATTACCAGTGCAAACCCAATAGAGCCACCAAAAGTGGTTGTTCAGGCAAAAGAGCCACAGGTTAAAAAGTTTACTGGTTACAACCTTGGAATGAACGGAATTAGATATAATCCGCCACCAATAAGTTTGCTTGTTCCTGGAAAGCCAGATAATGGAGACTACACTGAAGAACAAGAGAGAAAATCTCAAATGTTAGAAGAATCTTTAAAGGCATTCAATGTGCCAGCAAAGGTTGTAAATATTATTCGTGGACCAAAAATAACAAGATATGAACTTTCGGTTCCACTGGGTGTTCCTGTCAAAAAAATTCCAATGTATGAATTGGACATAAAGAGGGCACTTGCAGCAAAAACAATTAACATTCAAGCTCCAATTCCGGGAAGCTCTTATGTTGGTGTAGAGCTTGAAAATGACACCTTTACAAGTGTTAGCGAAAGAGAACTATTAGAGTCTGAAGCATTCCAAAACTGCAAAGATCCACTTCCAATCGCTATTGGAAAAGATATTTCTGGCGAAATTGTGGTAAAAAGCTTAGCAAAAATGGTTCACCTTTTAATTGCTGGTTCAACCGGTTCCGGAAAATCTGTGTTTATTCACTCTATTGTTATGAGTCTTTTATATAAGCATAGTCCAGAAGATTTAAGGCTTATTATGATTGACCCTAAAAAAGTTGAATTTAATAGATATAATGGACTGCCACATCTTTTAACACCTGAAGTTGTTATGGGTTCAGACAAGGCAATTAATGCACTAAAGTGGTGTGTTAAGGAAATGGATAGGCGATATGACCTTATGTCTAAATCAGGCTATAACAACATTGAGCCATATAACAGAAGCGAACTTGTTAAGGCTGGTCAGTTTGAAAAATTCCCATATATTGTTATTATTGTAGACGAACTTGCAGAGCTTATGATGGCTAACAAAAAAGAAGTTGAAGCTTGCATTCAAAGAATCACTCAACTTGCTCGTGCTTGCGGAATGCACTTAATTTTAGCAACTCAAAGACCATCAGTAGATATTATTTCTGGTGTAATAAAAAATAACGTGCCATCAAGAATTGCGTTTAGTCTTTCTTCAGGCATAGATTCAAAAACAATCCTAAACACCGTTGGTGCTGAAAAATTGCTTGGTCAAGGTGATATGCTGTTTTCTCCAAATGGCACATCTTCAATGCCAAGGCTTCAGGCAGCATATTGTTCTGATGAAGAAATTAAGGCTGTTATTGACTTTGACAAACAAAACAATAGTGCAAACTATGATGATGCTGTTAGCAGCGTTATTAATGCAGAGCCTCAGCCAGAGGGTGAATATGCTGGACAAATTAATGATGCTCCAGCTCCAAGAGAACTTGACAGCTATTTCAAAACCGCACTAAAACTTGTTATGCAAAATGGTGGGGCATCAACTTCATATTTGCAGCGTAGGCTTTCAATCGGCTATTCAAGAGCTGCAAAAATTATGGATCAGATGGAAGATAAGGGCTACATTGCTCCTGCAACTGGTTCAAAGGTTAGAAAGGTGCTAATTACACCTGAAGAGTTTAGAGATGAATTTGGCGAAGATTTCAACGATATTAGTAGTGATTTTTAAGGAGAAATAAAGTTGGAAAAAAGTGTTGGGTCAGTAGACCTTGCTGAGCTAATGAAAGCTAGGGAAGAAATGAATAGGGATATGGGCATTGCCACAGACCCTGATATGTATAAAAATTATAACCCTAACAGACAGCAAGAGGAAGCAGAAACAATTAATGAAACAGAAAATGAAGCAAATGCCAGTGTTGAGTCAAACGAGGCTTTGCAAGATTTTTCTGTGCAAGAAAACGAAGATGAAACAACTGAGCCAAAACTAAACCCAGTTTCAGAAAATGAGTCTTCTTTTGCCACAAATGGCGAAAGAGACTTTTCAGTTTATGATAGCTTTGCAGACTTTGAGATTGCAGAAAATGCAACAAAAAAGCCACAAGAAAATGCAGAAAATGTTTCTCAAAATCAAACGAGGCGAACCAGCGAAAATGCTGAAAATAACAGCGATTTTGGCAAAAATGATAATAAAATTAGTGATGATTATTTAAGTGATACGCTTGCAAGCCTAGACGAATTTTTGGTTGCAAATTCTGACACAGAAAAAACTGAAAACATTTCACAAAATTTAGAAAAGCCTGCAGAAAAAATTGTTCCACCAATGCCAGCAAATTCAGAGCAATCAGCTGAAGCCAGCATTAAAGATTTGGAAGAACTTTTGGGTTTTTCAGATTTTAGCCTTGGTGGAAGCAGCACCTATGAACAAAAGCAATCAGACTTTACGCTAGCTCAGTCTGATAATTTTGAGCCAAAAAGTGAGATAGAAAATTCAGTTAATGAGCCTGAGCAAAACATTGTACAAATTAAAAATGAGCCAAATTTAGAAAATGTTCAAGAATCTGAGCCTGTTTTAACAAACTTAAAGGCAGATAATGACGGATACTGGTCAAATGGTGGAAGCGAAGACCTTGAAATGCTTCAAGAATTGCTTGGTATGACATCTTATCAAAGTGGTTCTGAAAACGCTTATGCAGAAACAGAAAAATATGCTGAGGGGTTAAACGCTTCAGAGCAAGACAGTGAAGAAAAAATAAGAGCTGCACTTGCAAACTTAAACATATCTAGGCCAGAAGTTTCAAGAGTTGAACAAACAAAAGTTTCTGAGTTTGCCTATAAAACAATAAAGGGTTCTGACTTTGTTGATATTATTGGATTAAATGAGTTTAAAAATTTAGACAAGCTTTCATTTGTGCTTGGAACCAATGAGCAGGGAGAATATCAGTTTGCCTCGCTTTCAGGAATGTATAATGTTGCATTATTTTCTAAGGATGAAAAGTCGGCAAACAAATTTTTTAATTGCTTAATGCTTAGCCTTATGCTTAAAAACAATTATAATGATGTTAAGTTTTATATTGCAGACACGCAAGTTAACAGTGTGTTTAAAAAATATAATAATTCAGCATATTTAGGGGCAAAAGTTTCAACCAACTATGACGATGTGCTTTCACTTTTAACTTCTCTTATGGCAGAGATTGATGAAAGGTATGAAACCATTGCTTCTGCAGGTCTTAGAAATGTTGAAGAATATAACAAGGCAATGGAAGAATCTCATATAATTGGCTATCCTTATAGCATTTTAATTTTTAACAATTATGCAAATTTATCAAGTATTGAAACTTATAACAAAATAAAAGAATGCCTATCATACATATTAAAATTTGGCAGGCTTGTTGGGGTTTATGCCTATATTAAAGCTGGCTCAGAAATTGCCGATGAGCGAATAAATTATAATCTTGCAACCAGAATTGCATTTAGAGCAAATTCTGAAGAAGAGTCAGTTAAGATGGTTGGAGATGAGGGTGCTGAAAGGCTTGCTGGTGAGGACGAGTTTGTGTTTAAAACCATTTATTTAGAAGAGCTTATGCACTTAAAAACTCCAAATATAACAGACAGGGAAATTGAGCTTTTAATTCAAAATATTGAAGGATAAAATTATGGAAAAAGAAAAAAAGAACACTGAAACAACAGATATTTCATTGCTTACAACAAAAAAGCTAGAAAAAAGACCACTTCTTGTGGGCATTGTTTCGCTTGGTTGTGATAAAAATCGTGTAGACTCTGAAATTATGCTTACTTATCTGCGTGACAGTGGCTATAGGTTTACAACAGATGCATCAAAGGCAGATGTTTTAATCATTAACACTTGCGGATTTATTGAAAATGCAAGGCTTGAGTCTATGGACACCATTAATGAAATGAGTGAATATAGAAAAAATCAAAAATATCCATGCAAAAGGCTGGTTGTAACTGGTTGTATGCCTCAAAAATGGTCGTCTCAAATGAGAGAAGAATTTCCGGAGGTTGACATTTTTCTTGGCATAGATCAATATCCAGAAATTGCAAACATTTTAAATTCGTCCCTAGAAAAAGATAAAAAAATAATAAAGGTTGGCGGCACAAATACTGTTCCTTATGTTAAAAACAGAATGGTTACAACGCCACTTCATTATGCATATTTAAAAGTTGCAGATGGCTGTGATAACTATTGCACATTTTGCACAATTCCATCAATTCGTGGACGCTATCGTTCAAGAAATTTAGAAGATATTTTGGATGAAGCAAACAGCTTGGTTTCTAATGGAGCAACAGAGCTTATTTTGATAGGTCAAGATGTTTCAAGATATGGCACTGACAAGTCTGGAAAGTCGCAGCTAGTTAAGCTTATTCGTGAGCTTTCAAAAATTGAAGACTTAAAGTGGATAAGGCTGTTATATGTTTATCCAGAAATGCTTGATGATGAGCTTTTGCATGAAATGGTAGAAAATCCAAAACTGTGCAATTATATTGACATTCCAATGCAGCACGTTTCAAACAATGTGCTTAAACGAATGAACCGTCACACAACTCATGATGACATAATAAAGCTTGTTGAAAGAATTCAGGCACTCCCAAAATTTATTGCGGTTAGAACCACATTTATGGCGGGCTTTCCTGGAGAAACTGAAGCAGATTTTAAAGAGCTTTGTGAGTTTATAACAAAATATAAGCTTATGCATGTTGGATTTTTTGCCTATTCTAAGGAAGAGGGAACCCCTGCAGCCATGATGCCAGACCAAATTAACAACGAAGTTAAAAGAAAACGAGTGCTTAAGCTTGTTTCGCTTCAAAAAAAGGTTGTTGCAGAAAATAATAAAAACTTTGTTGGAAAGATTTTGGAAGTGTGCTATGAAGGTATTGATTATCAAAGACAGCTGTTTTTTGGCAGAAGTGAATATCAAACTCCAGAGGCTGATACCATTATCTTGTTTAAGTCTAAGGTTCCAGTAAACATTGGTCAATATTATAAGGTTAAAATAACAAAGGTTATAGGCTATGACCTGAAAGGAGAAATTGTATATGAATAAAAATGTTCCAAATTATTTAACAATGGCAAGAATTGCTTGCACGCCATTAATTATTTTAATGTATCTTTTGCCAATTAAAAGCGGCATTGGTGTTTTTGTGGCACTGGGGCTTTATGTTGTTGGCTGTTTCACAGACTTTTTAGATGGCAAAATTGCAAGAAAATATAATTTAATCACCGATTTTGGCAAGTTTATGGACCAAATTGCAGATAAGTTTATAACCACAACTGCAATGATTTTAGTTTTATTTTCAAACATAACTTATGGCTGGCTTGCAGTGTTAATGCTGCTTATTGTTGTTTTAAGAGATATTCTTATTAGCGGAATCAGAATGGTTGCGGCAAACAAAAATGTTGTTATTGCAGCCGACATTTATGGAAAAATAAAGTCATTCTTTTTAGATATTTCTAACATGATTTTAATGCTTTATGTTGGGCTAAGAGTTGTAGTAGATGCAAACTGGGTTGATATTGTTGGAAAACTCGGCTTGGCACTTATGATTGTTGGTGTTGTGCTTTCAGTTATTTCTTGTATAAATTATGGCGTTAAAGCCCTTGAGGGTTTTGGAATAAAACACAAAAAATCAAATGCTGAAGATGCTGAAAAGTCTATTGAAAATTCAGATTCACAGAAAACGGAAGATGAAGTTGCTCAGAATAAAACATCACAGAGTGTAAGTGAAAATAAGGCGGAAGCAAAACCTGCAAAATCAAAGACATCAAATAAATCAAAAACAACAAAAAAAGAAAATAAAGGGGATAAATAGTTTATGGCAACAGAAAAAATAACAGATAAACAAAAGAACTTGGAGCAGGCGATTGCTCAAATTGAAAAAGAATTTGGAAAGGGCGCAATTATGCGTCTTGGAGATTATGAGGCAGAAAAGGTTGAGGTTATTCCAACAGGCTGTTTGTCGCTGGATATGGCACTTGGAGTTGGCGGTGTGCCACGTGGCAGAATTGTTGAAATATATGGACCAGAAAGCTCAGGAAAAACCACAGTATCACTTCACATTGTTGCAGAAGCACAAAAACTTGGTGGAACAGCAGCGTTTATTGATGCAGAGCATGCTTTAGACCCAGTTTATGCAGCACGTCTTGGGGTTGATATTAAAAATTTATATGTTTCGCAGCCAGATACTGGTGAACAAGGCTTAGAGATTTTGGAAAATTTGGTAAGGTCTGGCTCGGTTGATATTGTTGTTGTAGACTCAGTTGCTGCACTCACACCAAAGGCAGAAATTGATGGTGAAATGGGAGACAATCATATTGGTCTTCAAGCAAGGCTTATGAGCCAAGCTCTTAGAAAACTTACTGCCATCACAAACAAAACAAAAACCTGCGTTATTTTCATTAACCAGCTTAGAGAAAAAGTTGGAGTAATGTTTGGCAGCCCAGAAACCACAACTGGTGGAAAGGCTTTAAAATTTTATTCAAGCATCAGACTTGATGTTAGAAAGGGTGAAATATTAAAGGATGGAGACACTCCTGTTGGTGCAAAAACCAAGGTTAAGGTTGTTAAAAACAAGGTTGCACCACCATTCAAAACCGCAGAATTTGACATTGTGTTTGGAATGGGTATTTCAAATGAATCTTGCATTTTAGATCTCGCAGTTAATAGTGATATTATTCAAAAGAGTGGTGCATGGTTCAGCCTTAATGGTGAAAAAATTGGTCAAGGCAGAGAAAATGCAAAGCGTTATCTTATTGAGAACCCTGCAGTTTGTGAAGAAGTTATTGCAAAAATTAAGGCAATAATGATGCCATCTTCACATGAAGAAGTTGAAGTTCCAGAAACCGAGACCACAGTTTCAGATGCAGAATAAGAACAATTTTAAGCAATAAAACACTACAATTTTTGTAGTGTTTTTTATTTATATTATGTGTTTATGTGCTATAATTTTACTTGACTATAAGCTTTTTGCTGTGATAAACTAAAAACATGGAAAATTGTGTAAATTTAATATAAATTTACATTTTTCATAAATTTTGGAGGAAATAATTATGACAACAGTTATAGTGGCCATTGTGGTGGCAGTTGTTTCCTTGGGTCTAGGCGGTGTTGCGTCTTATTTTATTACAAAAAAGGTAATAGAAAAAAGACTTGGCGATGCGAAGTTTATCGCTGATAAAACAATTAAAGATGCTGAAGAAAAGGCGTCTACAATAAAAAGTGAAGCTGTCATTGAGGCCAAGGAAGAGGCATTAAAATTTAAAAATGATGCTGAGGAAGAGCTTAAGGAAAGAAGAAATGAAATTTCAAAAATGGAAGCTCGCATTTTAGAAAGACAAGAAGTTTTGGACAGAAAAAATGATACATTAGACAAAAAATTAGAATCTATTGAAAACGCAAGAGAAGAGCTTGAAACAAAAAAGCAAGATTTGGAAACTTCTAAGCAAGAGATTTTAAAAGAAAAGGAAAAAATTTCAAAAGAACTAGAAAAAGTTGCAGGACTCTCTAAAGAAGAAGCAAAAAAACAAGTTGTTGATTCAATTATTGATGACGCAAGAAAAGAAGCAGGCAATATTGTTCGTGATATTGAGGCAGAGGCTCGTGAAGAGGGCGAAAAGAAGGCAAGAAACATTGTTACTTTGGCAATTCAAAAGTGTGCAACAGACCAAACTGCAGATGTTACTGTAACAACAGTAAGTCTTCCAACAGAAGAAATGAAGGGAAGAATTATAGGCAGAGAAGGAAGAAATATTAGGGCGATTGAAAATGCAACAGGGGTTGACCTTATTGTTGACGACACTCCAGATGCAGTAACACTTTCGTCATTTGACCCAATTAGAAGAGAGGTTGCAAGGCTTACTCTTGAAAAACTTATTACTGATGGCAGAATCCATCCAGCAAGAGTTGAAGATATTGTTGAAAAAGTTAAAAAAGACATTGAAAAAACAATTAAAGAAGCAGGTGAAAATGCAAGCTTTGAAGCAGGCGTATACAACCTTCATCCAGAAATGATAAAGATTTTGGGCAGACTTAAATATAGAACAAGTTATGGTCAAAATGTGCTTAAACATAGTTTAGAGACATCTTATATTGCAGGACTTCTTGCAGGTGAGCTTGGTGCAAACATTGCGGTTGCAAAGCGTGGCGGACTTTTGCATGACATTGGCAAGGCGTTAGACTTTGAAATGGAAGGAACTCACGTTTCAATCGGTGTTGATGTTGCCAAGAAATATAAAGAAAGCCCAGAGGTTATTCATTGCATAGAGGCTCATCATGGTGGCTGTGAATTTAAGAGCATTGAGGCAATATTGGTTCAGGTGGCTGATGCCATTTCAAGCGCAAGACCAGGTGCAAGAAGAGAATCGCTTGATGCATATGTAAAACGTCTTGAAAAGCTTGAAGAGATTGCAAATAGCTTTAAGGGCGTTGATGCATCTTTTGCAATTCAGGCAGGAAGAGAAATCAGAATTGCAGTTAAGCCAGAAGAAGTTGATGATGCATCAATGGTAATTCTAGCAAAAGAAATTGCAAGAAAAATTGAGAGCGAGCTAGAATATCCAGGACAAATTAAAGTTAATATAATAAGAGAAACCAGAGCAACTGATGTTGCGTCATAGGTTTTGTTTAAGATTATAAAAAACCACCAAATGAGTGGTTTTTTATTTTTGGCTTAAAAAATATGCCTAAAAATCAGCTTAGAGCTTGCTTGCTATTAAAATTAATAATTAATTTGCCAAAAAATTAAACTTTTTTGTATAAAAGCGGAAAAATTTGTAATATATTATAGTATGTATAAAATTTTTGATTTACACAATGACTATTTTTTAAAGTTAAGGTCAGATTTAAAAAAAGATAAATATATTGCAGGGAGCAAGGCAAATTCAGAGGCAATAATCACAGCACTTTGGACAAGTGAGCTTTCATGTGATGATTCGCTTCGTCAAATTGAGCTCGCACGAGACTATGTAAACTCGCACAAGGGTCTGTTTTTGGGGGTTGAAGACTTGCATTTTTTAAGCAAAGAAAACCTAGCGAAGTTTTTATCTTTCAGACCGCTTTATGCTGGCTTAACTTGGAACACTTGCAACTGCATTGCTGGCGGGGCACATGAAAGCGGAAAATTAACAAGCTTTGGCAGAACAACCATAAAGGCATTAGAGCAAAATAATATAAAGGTTGACACAGCACACCTTAATGAAGACAGCTTTATGGACATTTCAAAGGTGTCGCAAAAACCATTATTTTGTTCACATACAGCATTTTATGGCATTCAGCCAAACAGACGCAATTTAAAAGATTATCAGCTTAAAATGATTGTTGATTCTGGTGGACTTGTGGGACTTTGCCTTGTTAGTGACTTTATCAATGGTTCGTCACGCTGCTCAGTGACCGATATTGTTAGCCACATAGACTATTTTGCTTGCAAGTTTGGCATTAATAATCTTGCACTCGGCACCGATTTTTATGGCACAAGTCATTTGCCAAAATCGTTAAAAAGCTATAAATCGCTTGTTCAAAACCTCTCAGAAGAGCTAACTAAAAGGGGATATACTGAAAAAAGCATAAATAAAATCTTTTATGAGAATGCAAATGAATTTTTTACAGCATAAAAACTCTTGTTTTTGGCAATAAAATAATGTATAATTATTGTGTTATGCAGAGAAAAAAGAATGATGTTAAGTTAAAAATAAAAGAAAGTGCAACAAAACTATTTTTTGAAACCAAATATATTGATGTTTCTATGCGAGATGTGGCAGAAAAAAGTCAAATGACCGTTGGAAACATATATAGGTATTATGAAAATAAGGAAATTTTGTTTGATGAAATAGTAAAAACAAGCTATGAGAAAACGATAAAGCTTATAAAAATTTCTGACTTTATTCAAAAATTTATAAAGCCAAGGTCAAGAGTTAATGAAAAAACTCTTTATAAGAATACCAGATTTAGAAAACACTTAATTTCAACTATTACAAATCTTATGGTGGAAAATTCAACAGAACTTTATATTTTGCTCAATAATAGTGAAGGCAGCAAATATGAAAACATTACAGAGCTTATAACAAAAATGATAAATGACACACTTTTAAAGCGAATGGATATTGACCTAGACAATGCAGAAATTTATTCTTTTATGATAATTTCAACCCTTAGTTATATCTTAAAAAAATATATTGGAGACAGGGATGTTTTAATTCAAAAAATTGATGTGTTTTTCAATAAATTATTCGTAAGTTTTTTGTAATTATAAAATCATAACCAAATTTAATTTAATAATTTTTATATAGATATGTTTTCATAACATATCTTTTTAATTGCTGAAAATTTCAGCAAAAAATTAAAATTTCTTAAAAAATAAAAGTAAACAAAGTTGACAAAGTGTTTATTTTTGATGTATAATGCAGTTATATGATAAAAAAGGCACTTTTTGCATCAAAAAAAATAATAGCAGTAATTGCACTCGTATTTTTTGCGGGTATCTTTTTTGTTGCTTGTTCGCCAAAAACAGAAGCAGCCTATGAAATTTCTGGCTATGTTTTTGATGAGCTTGGAGACGCCGTTAAAGATGTAGAAATTAAAAGTGACCTTGGAACAGTGCTTACTGACGAAAACGGAAAATATACCATTGCTGGTGTTACAAGCAGTTTAATTTTGCAGGCTTCAAAAGAAAATTATCAATTTGCAGAAGTTAGCAAGCTTGTTTCAAAATCAACTGATGATGCAAACTTTACTGCATATAAAAATTATACGGTTAGCGGAACTGTCAACAATAATGGCGTGATGGTTTCAAATGCAACAGTAAAAATTGAATCACTATCAGGCAAGTTTTATACCACAACAGATTCAGATGGTGTGTTTTATGGCAAAGATGTTGCTGGGAAGGCGATAATTTCATGCTCTAAAGATGGCTATGATTATTATCCTGTAACTGCAGATATTGCAAGTCCAAATGTTTCAGTGAATATAACAACCAGTGTTAAAATAAATTTTAAAACAGATGCCGATAACTTTGATTATTCTGATATAAAACTTTTTATTAATGATAAGCCACAATTAATCACAGGCAGTGAAGTTGTTTTAACTGATATAAGGTGTAGGTCTGTAATTAGAATTGAGTCATCAAAATATGTTTTTAACAAAAAGCAATTTGTTGTTAGTTCACTAAATCAGGCTGAAGAAATTTTTGCTAGCGAAATTTATAGCATTTCAGGCAGGGTAATAAGTGGAAATATTCCGCTTTCTGGAGCAATCGTTTCTGTGGGAAGCAAAACTGTAACCACAAATTCATTTGGAACATTTACAATTCCAGAGCTTATTGGAGAGAATGTTGTTTCAGCTTCATATTCTGGCTTAAATTTTGAAGATAAAACTGTTAATAACAAGCTTTCTTTGGAAGATATAGAGTTTAATGGAACAAAAGTCGTTTCTTTAAACTTAAATTATGATGTTGAACTGGCTGAAGATTTAAAAATTTCTGGTGCAAGCTATGAAAAATTGTCAGCAAACAAATATAAACTTGTTGACGTGGCTCTTGGAACAAACATTCATATTTCATCAGAAAGCTATCATTTGTTAGAGCAAGACTTTGAAATTTCAGATGCTAACACGATTAATATTTCAGCTTTTGCCAAATATAGTGCAAATGTAAGTGTAAAAGATGGTCTTAGTGCAACAATATTGCTTGACGGCAAACAGACCACCTTAGATCAACTTAATTTGTTATATGGAACTCATGAGGTTTCAGCAGTTTATGAAAATTATGTGTTTGATAAAGTGAGTGTTGACTTTTATAACAGCAACATAACCTTAAACTATATCATTCCATATTCAGTTAGTTTGCATATCTTGTCTGGTGATGTTTTGGTTAAAAACGCATCGGCAAGTGTTAATGGAAAACAAATTCTGTCTGAAAATGGTGTAATTAAAATAAACAACCTTATAAATGAAAATACAATCACCATTCAAAGTTCTGGCTATGATGTTAAAGAAGTTAAGGTTAGCGCAGCGGGTGACTATGACGTTAACTTAACCTATTTTGTTTCAGGTATTGTAAAAACGGGAACTAATCCTGTTGTCGGTGCAAGAGTTTTTGCTGGTGAAAATTCAACAACAACTAACGCTAATGGCGAATATTTGCTTTCGGGGTTATCTGGCACAATTATAATAGAGGTTCAGAAAGATCATTACAATTTTTCTGAAGCCTTGGAAGTTTCAAAACAAGAAGATGTGTGGTTTAGTGGAAGTTATAATATTTCAGGAACTCTAAGTAATGACACTGGCGTGGTTAGTGGCTTGACGGTTGTGCTTCGCAATGATACAACTGCACAAGAGCAGAGGGTTGAGTCTGACGAGAACGGCGCATATAGTTTTGAAAATCTAACAGAATCTTATTTCTTATTCACAATGAAAAATGGTTCGCTAAGCGAACTTAAGCCAAATTCATACAACATTATTGGTGGTGGAGTTTATGACTTTAACTTAAACGGCTTTGCAGTTTCAGGAAGGGTTGTGAGTGGAAACATGGCTGTTGCTGGGGCTTATGTAACAGCAGGTGCAAGCAGCACAGTTTCAGATGAAGATGGCTACTTTACTTTTGAACTTTTAACTGAAACTTGTGAAATTTTTGTTCAAAAAACTGGTTACGATTTTAGTGGCAGCATTGTTGAGGTTTCTGATAATGTTGATGATATAATTATTGATGGAACATATAGTGTTTCGGGCAAGATTATTATTTCAGGGAATGCAATATCTGACGTAAACATTTATTCTGATGGGGCTTTGCTTGCAACATCAAATGAAGCAGGTGAATTTACTGCTATTGGTTTAAGAGGTACTCAAGAGCTAGAATTTTCAAAAGAAGGCTATGTTTTTGAATCTGTTATTGTTTCAGAAACAGGCAACTTAAATATAACCTGCAAAATTAAAGTGAGCTTGTCAGTATTTAGTGGAAATAATGCAGTTTGTGATGTAAAATATTATATAAATGGCTTGTATGCAGGCATAATTAATGATAGCAAAACAGAAATTATTGCAAATTTTGGTGATATAATCAGTTTTGAAAAACTAGGATATGTTATTGAAAATGTTACTGTTACAGAGCCAAAAGCCTGTGTTGCCAGCAGCACATATAGTGTTTCAGGCAAAGTTTTAAGTGCGAATGTTCCAGTTTCTGGCGTAAGCATTTCAGTTTCAGGGCAAACTGTTATAACAAATCAAAATGGTGAATTTTCACTTTCAGGGCTTGCCGGAAATATTGTTTTAAGCTTATCAAAAACGGGTTATGATTTTTCACAAAACATACAAATTTCAGGTTATGAGGCCAATGTTCAAATTCAGTCAACCTATAGTGTTTCTGGAAAAATTCTTCTTGGCGAAAAAGCAAACTCAGGCGTTGTTATAACTTATAACAACACTCAGGTTGTTTCAGATAAGGATGGAAATTTTGAAATAAATAATATTTCAGGCAAATATAGTTTATCGTTCCAAAAAGAGGGCTATACGTTTGACCTAATTGAAGAAAAGTTTGGAACAGACGAAATTTTGGTTGGTTCATATTATATTGTTTCAGGAAGGGTAATGTCTGGAAGTGAACCAGTTTCGTTTGCAGAAGTTGTTGCAACTATCAGCAACTCATCAAAAACCATTAGTGCTTCTGCTGATGCAAACGGAAACTTCACAATAACAGGCTTAACAGGAAATGCAATTTTAGTTATAACAAAACAGGGTTATAGTTCTGCACAAATTGCAAACATAAGTGGCTACACATCTGGCGTGAATGTAAACTTAACCTATTCTATCACAATTAGGTTTGACACAGAGGGAGTTTTGGTTATCCAAAACTCAGATAAAAAATATCAAGTTTCTGGCAAAGAAATTACAATAAGTGAGCTTGAGGGCATTAACACCTTCACCTTTGAAAAAAAATATACAAAGTTTTCAAGAACAAGCTTAACAGTTAAAGAGCCACCAGAAACAGAGCTTCCAACAATCACAACATCTGTGGCATACAACATTACAGGAAGCGTTAAAACTGAAGGCGGTGTTGCAGTTGCGGGCATAACTGTTTATGCAGGCAGCACAAGCATATTTACCAAAACAGATAGCAATGGAAACTTTGCATTTAATTCAGTGGTTGGTGACTTGTTTGTTAAAGACGGCACATATAATTCAAGCAGTCAAAGAATTGATGGTGAAAGGGCATATAACTTTGTTGTTTCAAACCCAGACTTTGCTTATTGGATATATTCAACAGGTATAAGTAATCTTGATAATGCGGCAAGTGTTCAAATTTTTGGAAACGGAAATGTTGATGCCGGAGCAGGTGGAACCCAAAAAGTTTATAGCTTGTTTAAGCGAGATAATAAGGGCAACATTATAAAGCAAAACTTAAACTTAGGAAAAGAAGTTTTTGGAATTAATCCAACGGTTGCAGTGCTTACAGTTTATGATGCTAGTAATGACACATATAAATATAACAGAAATTCAAATGTAAGTTCAGACATGACTTCAAGATATGATTCGCTAAGTTCACAAAGTGCAAATTTCTTTAAGTCAACCTATGGTGCATATCCATATGAATATGGACCATACAATATAACAAAGGACACAATAACAGGCGTATCAATTTCAACCAATTCAAGCGGAAATTATGTTGTGGACTTCTCGCTAACCCTAAATTCTCAAGACAATTATAAAAAGCAAATTGTTGGGCTTGCACCAGGTGGAACAACCTTTAAAGAATTTAAATATTTAAGGCACTCATATGAAATTAGCAAGAGTGGCTGGATTGTTAAACTATATGCTGATGAGCAATATGTTGTAAATAAGGTTGTAAATGCAACCACAACATCAAAGTTCACATATTATTACAAAACTTATGCAAAAAATCTTAAAATTGATGATTTAAATTTTTCAAACAATGACACAATTCAACAATCGCTTAAAGAAAGCAAACAAACAGAAATAGCCGAAAATTCAGTAAATAGCTTTGGCTATGACATTGTAAGCAAAACAATTTTTGGTTAAACAAACGAAAGCAAAAAGGAGTTTTTATGAAAAGTAAAAGATTCTTCAGAATAACTATATTCGGATTAATTGCAGCGCTAATGCTCTGCACTCCTTTTGCGATGATAAAAAATACAAAATCAAGCTCATATGCAGCAACATCAGCAAATCATTTTACATATAGCGTTCAAGGTCAAGGACAAAAACTTGTTTTAGACAGCATTGTTCGTGACGGAAACAATGGGGAATATAAATTATATTTATACTCTAATGGTGGCATAGTTACAGACATAAAAAATGCATTTGAAGTTAAAAAGTCGCATAACTATGTAACAAAGTTTAACACCACAGAAAATGAATTGTCGCTAAGAATAGATAGTGCTTCATCTGCAGTTAACTCAAACTGTCAGTTTATTTCAACCATAAACTTTTCAAATAACATAATAATTGCAGCAAATGCAGGCTTTGTAGCAGCAGATGCAAGTGCATTTGTGTCATCAAGCAAAGATGTATATTCATTTTTGGGCTCTGATCCAGCAGAAAGCGTTGAAATGCAGTTTTATATTTACAATTCAAATAACACATCAAGCTCAGTAAATAAAAACACTGGATATGAAGTTAGAGAAGATTATAAAGCCTCACCAGACCAACTTTCTATTGGCTCTTCAGAACTTATCAATCTCAGTGCAAACACATTAGAGCTTATTTTTGTTTCAAGATATAGCAAGGGCGGAATGACCTCAAGCAACAATCTAAAAATTAAACTTCCAGAGCTTGTTTTTAGAACAACAGATTTAATATCACCAAGCTTAGAACTTTCTGGTGGCAGCGATGTTTGGGCAAAAGAAAGAGTTTTAAGTTTAACTGGCTCAGACAATGAAAGCGGCATATATAAAGTTGAAGTCAGCAAAAATGGTGGCGAGTGGGAAACAGCTGTTGATTTTACAGAAAATAATACTGATTTAAACTTAAATAGCACAGGCGATTTTACATTGACAGAGAACGGAACCTATCGCTTTAGAGCAGTGGATAATGTTGGAAATGTTTCCGCTGAAACCACATATATAGAAAGCCATATAGACAACATTGCACCAAGCATTGAAGTTGACAATTTAACAGGCTTTTATAACACTAAAACATTAACCTTTAGTGCAAATATGCTTGCAAATGATAGCTTAAGTCAAAACACATTTAATTATGTTGTTTCAAAAGATGCTGCTGTTGTTTATTCATCAGAGCTTGCTGCACAAAACTCGTTTACTGCACCTGAAAATGGAGAATATACAATTTCATTTTATGCAACAGATGAGGCAGGAAACGCAAGTGCAGAAATTTCATATTCGCTCTATTTTGTGGATATTGACATTGACAATTTCTTTACCACAAATGAAGTATACTTTAACGCAAACATAATTGATGGCTTCAGCTATTCTTATGAAATTGTTAAAGATGGCTTAGTAATTTCAAATTCTGCATTTGTCAACGGAAGCAACAGCTTAACGCTTTCAGAAAATGGAAAATATAGCTTAACTTTCAATTTTTATGCAAAATCAGCTGAAAATTCATACACAATTTTAAGCAAAAATATTGATATAGATAATTCGCTTTATCATGTAACAACTTCTGCAGTTAACGGAACAATTACTCCATCATTCTCATCACCAAGGGCAAGTGGAATGGTTTTAGAGTTTGCTCCAAATGAAGGCTATGAACTATATATGCTTTTGGTTAATGGTGAAGCTAAAATAGTTGACCCTGATGCAACTTCTTACATTTATGAACTTGATAAAGATTTAGTGTTTGAGGCAAAATTTAGAAAAGTCATTTCAGTTTCTGTTTCAGAAAGCTATGTTTATAACTACGGAAATCTTGACTTAATATATGAGTCAGAAATTTCAGAAAAACTAATTAATTTTGAAATTTCAGATGCTGAAGGAAATATAATTTCAGATATATCAGCATATCAGTTTGAAGTTGGAACATATTTAGTTTCATATTCAATTAACACTGAAGAGTTTGGTGGCAGGGGAAGCATAAATATTCAAATTTTGCCAAAAACAGTTTATGTTTCAAACATTGTTTCGGTTTACAAATTCGCTGAAAGTGGCACAACTTTCGTGTTTGAGTCATCTGAAAGCCAAGCAAATATTTATGCAAAATTCTATAAAAATGGAGTGCTTTCAGACTTTGCTGAAGCAGGCGAATATAGCTATGAATTTGCCACAGATAATAAGAATTTTGTCGTTTCTTGCACTGGCAATGCCGTTATAATTCCAAACATAACCTCTGTTTATGACAATGTTGTGGTTTATGATGGAAACGCTCAAACCCTGAAATTTACGGGTAGTATGTCAGACATTACACTTATTTTTGTAGAATATTACATTAATGGTGAGCTTATCACAAACCCAACAAATGTCGGAATTTATAATGCAAAGTTTTATTATGCTCCAAGCAGCAATATATATGAAATTGAAACATCTGAAGAGTTTGTTTTAGAAATAACCAAACGCAGAATTGAAGTTTCAGTTCAAAGCATAGAGCATGAATATGATGGCACAATTCCTGAGCCAAAATATTTAGTAAAAAACATGGCAGATAACGAAAATTATGATTTTCAGCTTATTTGTGACCTTAATGTAAATGTCGGAAACTATGAAGTTAAAATTGAAAGAGTTCCAGCTGGCGAGCTTTTAAATTATGAAATTGTTTATAATGATGGTTTTGTAAAAATAACCAAGAGGACTTTAACAATTTTGGCAACAGAGGGCTTGACAAAAGAATATTCATCAGTTGACCCAGAGCTAACATATAGCTTTGTTGGTGGGCTTCTTGAGGGTGACACATTTAGCTTAACACTCACACGTGAAGCTGGTGAAAATGTTGGATATTATAGCATTTTGGCTAAGGAGTTTGTGGCAGAAAACTATGAGCTTAACTTCATTTCAACCAAATTCCAAATCACAAAGCGATTAGGCTTTGTAAGCTTAAAAAATTACAGCAAAGTTTATGGCGACAATGACCCAGCTTATGATTTTATTAGAATTAATACAAATATTTTAGATGATGATATTGCAGACATTTTAAATGCAATTACAAGAGAGGCAGGCGAAGATGTTGGCTCATATAAAATTAGCATAGACCAAAAACTTGTTCAAAACTATGTGTTAATAACAAAAGACGCAACCTTAACAATTTTAAAGAGAGATATTGTTGTTGTTGCTGACAGGGTTGTTACAACTTATGGCGAAGAAAAAGAACTAACTTTTTCTGCAGATAATATGATTTTTGGCGACACACTTTTGGGCAGTCTTTCAAGAGAGTCTGGTAAAAATGTGGGCACATATAAAATTAATATTGGCTCACTTTCTAGCAAAAATTATAATATCATAGACTTTGTTTCTGCTGACTATGTTATTGAAAAAAGAGTTATTGATGTTGAAGCAATTTCATCAAACAAAACCTATGGCGAGGCAGACAATCTTGAATATAGCGTAACAAACCTTGCTTTTGGTGACACACTTTCAGGTAGCCTTTCAAGGGAAGCTGGCGAAGATGTGGGTGAGTATGCAATTACAATTGGATCACTTTCAGCAAGCAGCAACTATGAAATTAATTTTGTTTCTGGAACATATCAAATTATTCCAGCAGAAATTGAAATTGTTATTGATAGCAAAGTTAAAATGTATGGCGAAGAAGATGAAATGTTAACATATTCTGTTTCTAATGTAAATGCAAATTTGTTTAATTTAAAGCTTGTTCGTGAAGCAGGTGAAAATGTAGGAACTTATGAAATTAAGCTTGCAGATGGTCAAAATTTTAAAAATTATATTGTTGTTTCAGTAAACTATGCAAGCTATGAAATTGTAAAAGCAAAAGTTAATGCAGTTTTAAATAACAAAGAAGTAACATATAGTGGCGAGGCTCATGCAATAGACCCACTTAGCATTTCAGGAATTGAAGAGTTTGAAATTGAATATGTTTATTATGATTTTGGCGAGGTTATGGGTGCACTTCCTGTTGATGCAAGGGCTTATAGCGTTAAAGCAATTTTTGCAGGAAACGAAAACTTTGAAGCATTTGAAACAAATCTTGCAACACTAAAAATCAATAAAAAATTCCTTCCAATCACAATCACAAAACAAGAGTTTGTTTATGATGGTGAAGCAAAAGTTCCTGAGTTTAATGTTAATTTAGATGTAGACTTTATGCCTTATGCAGAGTTTGCTGATGGAAGTCTTCCAACAGAAATTGGCTCATATCCATTCACATTCAACTTAAATATGGGCAGTGGAAACTATTATTATGATGAAAGTGACGAGTTTAAGGCAATATGTGTGTTAAAAATTGTTTCACCATTTTCAAATTCAAACGGCAATGCTTCAGTTTCAACAAACAGCCCAAATTATTCTGGTGCAAAACTTCAAATTGTTGAAAATTCAGATTCAAGCCTAAAGTCAATTTTTAGTTCATCAGTTGATGGCAGAAGATGCATTTCAGTTTATTCATTCAGAAACACTGCTGGTTATGAAAACTATAATGACATTTTAACAATTTCAATAAAAGCAACAAGGGCAGGCAAAAATGTAGAGCTTTATCTTGTTGATAAATATGGAAATGTAACACCGGTTTCTTATGAGCTTATTGATGGATATTATGTGCTTTCAGTAAACGACACTAACTCAAGCATTCTTGTTACAGTAACTGACAAAACAGCCTTTTATTCAAAAATATTTATTTTTGTAATGGTGCTTGCAATCACATATTATGTTTCAAAAACAATCAGAAAACGTAAGAACAATAATTTCTTCAACAAAAACACAAAGATGAGAAAAATTAGCGAAAAAGAATTTTCAGAAAACAAAGAAATTGTTGAGGCTCAAATTATAATGGATGAACCAGTAAGCATTGATAGCTTTTTAAGTTAAAAAAATCTAAGGATTATTCCTTAGGTTTTTTTTAACAAAATATTATAAAAAAGCATAAAATATAACAAAACCCGACAAATAGTTATGTTTATATAATTATAATAGTGCAATACTTGACAAATATGGAAACTTTTGGTAATATATGCACTGCAAGGAGAAAATATATGGACGAAATACCGTCAAATTATAATATACCATTCTCAAAACTCAAAGAATATTTAAGTGGCTGGCTCACCATTGAGGAAAGGGATAAGTATGTTAGCAAAACAAAAAGGTGTCGTGAAATTGTGAATAAGCTTCATCCTGAAGAAATTATGTTTTCACATAATTATGCCACTTCTGAAAATTTTTCAGAAGAAACGATTGTAGGAACAAAAGAAATAAAAGACCATTGTCTTTCAATGATGATAAATCAGATAATTGGCTTTGATATTGTTTCTGGAGATTATAATCCACCAGAAGAATGCAGAGAGCCAAGAGCATAATTAAACAAAGCTGACCAAAGTTTTTGGTCAGTTTTTTTACTAAGCATTAAAATGCTTTGACTAAGAATTAAAATGTGTTAAACTTTGTTTAGAGGTAAAAATGACAAAATATTTAAAAATACTAAAAAAAGCAAGTTCTGTCGCCATATTTTCGCACATCAGTCCAGACCCAGACACCATTGGCTCAACGCTTGCACTTAGAAGAATATTAATGTTAATGGGCAAAAGTGTTGATGTTTTTTGTAGCGATAACATTCCAGAAGATTACAATTTTTTGGATGATGCAAAAGCCTATAATGGTAAGCTGAAAAATTATGATTTGCTTGTTTCAGTTGATGTTTCAAGTTCTCAAAGGCTTGGAATTTATGAAGAAATGTTTTTAGGGCATAAAAACACAATAAAAATAGACCATCATCAAACAAGTGAGTCTTTTGGCAAACAAAATCATGTGAAAATTTGCAGTGCTTGTGCAATAATTATTAATGACATTGCAAAACAGCTAAAGGTTAAAATTGACCCAGTCACAGCATCACTTTTGTTTATGGCAATATGTGGAGATACCGGAATTTTTCGCAACAATAACACAGATGAAGAGAGCTTTAAAAATGCGGCAGAATTTCTTAGTGCTGGGGCAGATATAAGAAAAGTTTATTCAGAGTTTTTTGATAAAAAGCAGGCAAATTGGGTAAGATTCACATCAAAAATTCTTTTAAATGCAGTGCTTAATGACAAATATGGCTATGCTTTGTTGCAAGCCACAAAAGACGATTATGATGTTTTTGGAATTGACCCCAAAAACGATAAAATAGCCAACATACCAAACAGTTATCTTGCCTGTGGCTATAAAGTTGCAGTGCTTTTAAAAGAAAAGGAAGATGGCATTCATATTTCGCTTCGTTCAAAAAATGAATATGATGTTTCTCAAATTGCAATGGTTTTTTATGGTGGTGGTCACAAAAACGCAGCTGGCTGCACAATACAAAAATCTTTAATTAGGGCAACAAAAGAAATAACAAAGGCAGTAGAAAATTATTTAAAGGAGATAAAAAATGCTTAGTGATATTGAAATTGCAGAGAGTGCAGAGTTATTAAATATTAAAGAAATCGCAAAAAAGTTAAATATAAGTGAGGCAGACCTTTCGCTATATGGTGATAAGGTTGCAAAAATAAAAAATTATCAAAGTTACATAAATTCTGGTGTGCAGGGCAAGCTTGTGCTTGTAACAGCCATGAGCCCAACAAAATTCGGAATCGGTAAAACCACAGTTTCAATAGGTCTTGGCGATGCACTTTCTTCTTTAAACAAAAAAGTGTGTTTGGCACTTCGTGAGCCATCGCTTGGGCCAGTTTTTGGCATAAAAGGTGGTGCTGCTGGTGGCGGATATTCTCAGGTTCTGCCTATGGATGAAATTAATCTTAATTTCACTGGCGATTTTGATTCAATAACCTCAGCAAACAACCTTCTTTCAGCCATGATAGATAATCATATTTTCTTTGGAAATGAGCTTGATATTGACCCAGAAAAAATTTATTTTCATAGGTGCCTAGATGTTAATGATAGGTCGCTAAGAGATGTAAAATATGACATTAGCTATAAAAATGCAGCAGGAGAGAGTCAAACAATCACCAGAAAAGATAGCTTTACAATCACTGCAGCTAGCGAAATTATGGCAATTTGTTGTTTGTCTGAAAATTTAGAAGACTTAAAGCAAAGGCTAGGAAACATTTTGGTTGCCGAATGCAAAGAAGGCAAGCCAATTTACGCAAAAGATTTAAGGGCAGAGGGAAGCATGGCGGTTCTTCTCAGAAATGTGTTGTCGCCAAACTTGGTTCAAACCATAGCACACACTCCAGCACTTGTTCATTTAGGACCTTTTGCAAACATAGCTCATGGTTGCAACAGCATTTTAGCCACAAAACTTGCACTTTCTGTGTCTGACTATTGCATAACAGAGGCTGGTTTTGGAAGTGACCTTGGTGCTGAAAAATTTCTAGATTTAAAATGCAGGTTAGGAAACCTCAGTCCAAATGCTGTTGTGCTTGTTGCAACAATTAGGGGCTTAAAGTTTCATGGCGAGGCAGAAACTGGTGAAAATGCTGCAGAGCTAGAAAAGTTAAGCCACGGCATGGCAAATTTATATCATCACATTAATACCCTAAAAAATACATTTGGTTGCAGCGTTGTTGTAACAATAAACAAATTCATTTCTGATACAGATGAAGAAATTTCGTTTGTTATAAACCATTTAAAAGAAAATGGAATTAGCGGTGTAATTAACGAGTGTTTTGCAAAGGGCGGAGATGGAACAATAGAGCTTGCAAAAGTGGTTTTAGAAAATTTAACAGATAAAAAGATAAGCTTTGCATATAATTTAGAGGACACTATTGAAAATAAAATAGCCTCAGTTGTAAAAAATGTTTATGGTGGAAAAGGTATTGTTTTGTCTGAAACTGCAAAAACTAAGATTGAATTTATCAACAAAATTGGCAGAAGCAATCTTCCAGTAATTATTGCAAAAACGCAGTTTAGCTTAACAGATGACCAAACAAAACTTAATGTTGCGTCAGATTTTGAAATTTTTGTGCAGGACATAGAGCTTAAAAATGGTGCAGGATTCATTGTTGTAATTGCAGGAAAAATGATGCTTATGCCAGGCTTGTCAAAAGTTCCAAATGCTGAAAAGATAGATATTTTGCCAAACGGAAAAATTGTTGGTTTGTCATAATAGGAGAAAAAAAATGAATTCAAAAAAATTAAATATTTTTGCGTTTGTCATGGTTTTTATTTTATGCGGAATATCCATTTTTCTTGGGATAACTGCAAGGCAAAATAAGGGGCTCAGTTCATACGAACTTGCCATAAAAAATGGCATAATTTCAAGCTCAATGACAGAACTTGAATACTTAGAGAGCCTGCAAGGCAAAAACGGCTCAAATGTGAGTGTGGAAGATATTTATAAAGAATATTTAAAGGTAAACAACTTAACTGAAAAAGATTTAAGCTATAAGCAGTTTATAACCACATATTTTCCAGATAAAATAATGAGTGAGTCAGAAACTGTTGGCAAAATAGAAAATGCAACTCAGACTGCGCTTCGTTCAACAGTGGATATTTGTTATAGCTACTACATGGACACAGAAACAATTTATGTTAACGAGGGAAAAACCTCAACTGGAGAGTCAATTTATTTGATTGATGAAACAAAAACTGGACTTGCTGAGGCAAATGCTGCAGCAGGGTCTGGAGTAATTTATCAAATGAACGATACCACCGCCTACATAATCACAAACTATCATGTGGTTTATATAGATAACTATACAAATAACAACAGCTATAGGGTTTATGCTAATGAAACAACAGGTTCATATTTCACAGCAACCTATGATGAATCTTTGATAGAAACCTATCAAACTAAATCAGCGCTATTTAGCGGAATTAAAAAGTCAAGCATAACCAAGGCACCAATAGAAACTCACTTTTTAAATTCTTATGGAATTTATGTTTATGGCTATCAGTCAGAACAATATGAAATTCAAGCCACATTTGTTGGCGGCTCAGCCGATAACGATATTGCGGTTTTAAAGGTTGAAAAAAATGGCGGTGCAAACAATGCACTATTATTTAATGGCACATATAAGGTTGCGGATATTGAAAGTTCAGATAGTTTAAGAGAAGGTCAAACAGTAATTGCCGTAGGCAATCCGCTTCTTCCAAGTGGAATAGAAGATAAGAACTATTCGGCAAAAGAGTTTGCAGATGCAGCAAAAAAAGCATATGTTGAATCGCTTGTGTTAACTTCAACCTCTGGCGAAATTAGCAATATTTCAGAAAATTGTATTTTTGAATCCATAATTGAATCAGGGGTTGCAAACAAAATGAGACTCATGAGAGTTTCTGCTGCAATAAATTCAGGAAACTCTGGCGGAGGGCTCTATAACACAGAAGGCAAGCTTGTTGGAATTGTAAATGGCAAAATTGCAAACGAAAAATATGATAATGTCGGCTACGTAATTCCAAATGAAGTTGCAATAAGGCTTGCTGATCAAATAATTGCACAGTGCAATGGCATAAAAACAAGAGTACAGGTAATAAGCTCTGATTCGCTTGGCTTTGAAACAGAAAATGGCAAAAGCAATTCATATTATGATGCAGATAGCCTTGGATTTATAACAACCTATAGTGTTGTTACAAAAAACGTTACAGGAATCTTAAGCTTAGCAGGAATCAAAAATGGAGATATAATAAAATCAATCACAGTTAATGGCAAAACATATTCAGTTAACAATTTTTATAATGTTGATGATATTTTGCTTATGGCAAAACCAAATAGTGGAAGCATAACACTTAATATTTCAAGATATGAAGCAGGTAGTTTTAATAGTTATTCAAAAACAATAAGCTATAATCAGTCAAATTTCAGAGAAGTAATATAGCAAAAAGGGCTTAAACTATTGTTTAAGCCTTTTGTTTTTATAAAATCCTACAAATTTTGACAAAAATACTCAAAAAATTGCAAACTCTTCTATTTTTTGCACCAGAAAGTGTGCTATGATTATTGCATGAGGAGGAAATTTATGGAAATTAACTACTTAAATAAAGACGATTCAGTTTATGCTGAACTTTCGGGTGAGTTAGATGAATATTCAGCTGAATACGTTCGCATTTCTCTAGACGACTTGCTTTCAGGTGGCTTAAAGAACAAAACGAAGCTGGTTCTAGATTTTTCAAGAGTTTCGTTTATGGATTCAACGGGCATAGGAGTTTTGCTTGGAAGGTATAACAAGTTTTCAAAAAATGACATATCAATCTATATCAAAAATCCAACTTCATATGTAAACAGAATATTTGAAATGACAGGAATATATCAAATTATTCCAAAAGTATCTTAAAGGAGAAGTTTATGGCATACGATAATTATTTCAAACTAGAGATCTATGCAAAAAATGTAAATGAAAGCTTTGCAAGGGGCGTAGTTGCACTTTTTGCCTCAGAACTCAAACCAACAATATCAGAGATAAATGACATAAAAACAGCAGTGAGTGAAGCAGTAACAAACTCTGTTGTGCATGGCTATGAAAACAAAGGAGGAAAAATTGTTCTTGAGGCAGGCATAACGGGCAACACGCTAGATATTACGGTCAGCGATAATGGAATTGGCATAAGCGACATAGACATGGCTCTTCAACCATTTTTCACCACCAAGTCTGAAGAAGAACACTCAGGAATGGGTTTCACCTTAATGGACTCTTTTATGAATAACTTAGAAGTAAAAAAGAACACGCCAAATGGGCTTATAGTTCATATGACCAAGGTGATAAAGGGCTAATGGACGAATATAAGCCAATAGACCAAATCCAAACAAATGAACTAATAGAGAGGTCTAAGGCTGGTGATAGTGAGGCGACAGAAAAGCTAGTTAGTGGAAATTTTCCGTTAATAAAGGCAATCGTTAAGGGCTATTTAAATAAGGGCGTGGAATATGACGACTTATATCAAATTGGCTGTGTAGGATTTTTAAAGGCAATAAAAAACTTTGACCCAAATTTTGCCGTAAAATTTTCCACCTATGCTGTTCCAATGATTTCCGGAGAAATAAAGAGATTTTTAAGGGATGATGGCAGCGTAAAAGTTTCAAGGTCAATAAAAACATTGGCAATAAAACTTAAGGCATTTATTGAAAAAAAGAAGTCAGAAACAGGCGTCACGCCGTCTATTGATGAGTTAGAGGCAGAATTTAAGGTAGAAAAAGAAGATATTGTCATGGCGCTAGATTCTCAGCAGCAAACAGTATCACTTCAGGCAAAGCTAGATGAAGATGACCCAAACAGCCAAAATGTGATAGATAAGCTTGTTGAAACAGACAAAAATGATGATATGCTTGATAAAATAATCTTAAAAGACGCCATAATGTCGCTCCCTGAGAAAGAGAAGAAGATAATACTTCTTAGATATTATCGTGGAAAAACTCAGGGCGAAGTCGCTGAAATGTTAGATATTTCGCAAGTGCAAGTTTCAAGAATAGAAACAAAAATAATAGAACAATTAAAAAAGAAATTAATATAGAGGGTGAAAACGAAAGTTTTCACTTTTTATTTTGCAAGTTAAATAAAATTATTAGTTTTAATATTGCATAAAAAATAAAAAAAGACCAAAATAATTTGGTCTTTAAAATTAATCAATATCTAAATTTTCTCTTTTAAATAAGGCATCATCAAAAAATTCTTGCAAAGTCGTTCCTAATCCATCGCAAATTTTGATGAGTGTCAAAAGATTAATGCCTTCATAAGTTTCATTCATAATATTTCTTAAGGTTGATTCAGTTATTCCTGCGTTCTTACAAAGCTTATATTGGGTTGAAACCTTATTTTTAACCATTAAATTACTAATTCTTAGTGCTATTGCTCTTTTTAATGTCATACAAAAACCTCTATATAAATAAAGTTTACCAAAAAACAAAAATTAAAATACCGCTTAATTAAGCGGTATATATTTGACATGTAAATATATAATAAATTAAAATCAAAAATAATTAACGTGCAAAAAAATTTAGTATTTAAAAATAGCAGTCATAAATAAAAAAGTGACACCATAAAATTAAGTATAGAAAAACTAAATAGACCACATTCGACACTTTTAAATAGCATTCATCAAATAAGCCTAAAATAATTTTTGCAAAAAAGTAACATGGTTTATTAGAATATAGGAGTATTTTGTATGAAGATAATTTGCACTAAAATAAAACCAATTTACAGCATAGTCGCACTCACATTTTTAAGCATAGCACTTGCGATAATTGTGTCTTTTACAAATGCAGGAACGCTTTATTTTGGATACAGTTACAGACTCGTTCCAATTTATTCAGTTGAAACAAGCGAAAAGAAAGTTGCACTCACATTTGATGCAGCTTGGGGCTCAGATAAAACGGAAAAAATTGTAAAGATACTAAAAGACGCAGGAGTTGGAGGAACATTTTTCCTTGTAGGCTTTTGGATAGAGGCAAATGAAGATAAGGTAAAAATGATAAGTGATGCAGGGCTAGACATTGGGAAGCACTCAAGCACACATCCAAAAATGAGCACATTATCTGCTGAAAAAATGAATGATGAGCTTTCTTCATCTATGAAGCTTATCACAAACATAACAGGCAAAAAGGTGTCATTTTTCAGACCGCCATTTGGCGATTATAATGATACACTAATAAATGTTGCAAGCAACTTAGGGCTAAAAACAATTCAGTGGGATGTAGACACATTAGACTGGAAAGGTATTTCTGCGGGCGAAATTTTAGCAAGAGTAAAACAGAGCACAAAAAATGGTTCTATAATACTTTGTCACAACAATTCCGATCACATCTTAGAGGCGCTTCCGTTAATGATTGAATATTTAAAGAGCGAAGGCTACAAAATGGTAAAAATATCAGAGCTAGTATATTCAGATAGCTATGTTATTGATGGTAACGGATTACAAAAACAAAAATAAATAATCAAAGGAATTTTTTATGAATAGCACTCAGTTTGAAAACAATAATCATGTGATACTAAAGGGAAAAATAAGCAAGCTTCCTGCTTATTCGCATACAGTAATGGGAGAAGGCTTTTTTGAGATGTTTGTTGATGTTCAAAGATTATCAGATGAGGTAGACACTCTTCCAGTAACAATTTCTGAAAGACTAATAACAGATTTCAAAATCGGTGATGAAATAGGAATTGTAGGACAGTTCAGAAGTTATAATAAACAAGACGATACAAAAAGCAAATTAATGCTAACAATATTTGTAAAAGAAATTGTAGACCCAAATGATTTGAGTGAAATTAATCAAATATATTTGGTTGGTTATATATGCAAAGAGCCAATCTACAGAACAACTCCGTTCGGGCGTGAAATATGCGATGTGCTTCTTGCGGTTAATAGAGCATATAATAAAAGCGATTATCTTCCATGTATTGCATGGGGCAGAAATGCAAGATTTGTTCGTGATCTTGGTGTTGGTGAAAAATTAGAGGTTCAAGGAAGAGTTCAAAGCAGAAAATATCAAAAGAAGATAGATGAAACTCATTCAGAAACAAGAGTTGCGTATGAAATTTCACTTTCAAGCGTAATAATAGTTGACAGCAGTGAAAATGTCTATGATTTTGCAGAAGAAGATATAGACATAGCTGAAGCAAAATAAAAAATATAAAAAGACGGAAATGTCCGTCTTTTTATTTTGCTTTTATTGTTATTAAATTTATAGAATATTCTATAACACAAGCATAAATATAGCATTTTCTATAAACTATTAATAAAGAGGGTAGTTATGGAGTTTATAGAAATATTGCAAGAGATAATGATTGAAAACAACTTAAATCAAAGCCAGCTTGCAACAATGATTGGCGTAAAGCAATCGCAGGTTAGTGAATGGCTAAGTGGAAAAAGCAAGCCAGGTTATGATAACTTAAAGGCAATTTGCTCTGCACTTATGATAAGTGGAGATTATATTTTAGGCTTAGAGAAATAAATTACTTTTGACTTGCAGAATATGCAAGTTTTTTTTATATATAAAATTATATACACTACTTATTTTTTAGTTTTTCCATAAGGTCAAAAATAATATAAAAATTTTCTCTTTGTTTGCCACAAAGCAAAATTTGATTATTTTCACCATAAACCTTCAAAACATTATTAGGCAAAAGTTCAATGTCAAAAATGTTAGAATAGTCAAATTTTTCAGTTTTGCCATCATAGCTTAAAACAAAATGGTCAGCAAATATCAAAAGCTCAGCCAAACAAGAAGTTTTTTTATTTAAAGATTCATCGGTATATTTAATTATATTTTTATAACCAACAACAAGCTTATTTCCAAAGTCATATTGCATTAAAATAAATTTCTGAAATTCTTTTGCACTATCAAAGCTGTCAAAGTGTCGGGTAAGGCTCAATTCGCCAGAATCAGAAAGTTCAAAAGCAGTTCCGCAGTTTTCGCATTTAATGCAAGAAATTTCAGAATATAGTGAAAATAAGTTTTTGCAATGTGGGCAGGCATAAATAATGCTTTCAAGATTTTCTGCAGGTTTTTTGCCTCTCAAAAACAGGGGATATTTGCGAATATAAGTGCTTGCAGAAGAAGGCATAAAGCCATTAAATTTTTCGTTATATTCAGTATCAGACATATTTCTTGTGCTTGCAGCAGAAAGGCTAAAACGCTGTTCAATTTTGGTTTCACACTTGTTTTCATATTGGCTCCAAACGGGCTTAATAAAATAAGTGTTAATAAGGCTAAAAAATCTAACTTTTTTTCCAAATTCTTTAATAAAATTGGTTATGCATTTTGGAATAGCCTCATAATCTCCAAAAACGGTCCTGTGCTTTTCTGGAAAAATAACAAGAGAAATATCATTTTTAAAAAGTTGTTCAATAAGGTTTTTAAGCTCGTTTGTTTCACTTTCGCCAAGCTCAGAATTATATAATTTTCTAATAACTTCGTCCTTCAAAAACAAGTGAGGCGAAGTTATGCTTAAAGACACAAAAAACTTGTCATAGTCAGATGATTTGTTGCAAACAAAAATCTCAGCAAGGTCAGAAGAAACCTGCATCATATTCATAGAATATCGCAGTGAAAAAATATAATTTTTGGCCTTAGATGCTGGCAATTCAAAGAAGCGTTCATCATAAAACTTTTTGAGATTAATTTTTTTATCCATATCATAATTATAAGTAAAAAAATTAAAAATATCAATAAAAATTAGTTGTGAAAAATAAAATGATATTTTATAATATTTTTGGTAGAAATTCAAGGAGAAACTTTAATGGATTTATTTAAAAAATGTGAAGAATTTACACTTGTTAAAGAAGTAAAAGAAAAAGGAATTTATCCATACTTTCATGTGCTAGAATCAAAGCAAGACACCGTTGTAAACATGGAAGGTGGCAGAAAGATTATGATTGGCTCAAACAACTATCAAGGCTTAACCAGCGACCCAAGAGTTATTGAGGCTTCAGTTAAGGCAACAGAAGAGTTTGGAACAGGATGTTCAGGTTCAAGGTTTTTAAACGGAACAACAACTCTTCATAACACGCTAGAAAAAGAGCTTGCCGAGTTTTTAGGTAAAGAAGATTGCGTTACAATGAGCACAGGTTTTCAAACAAATCTTGGCATAATTTCTGCAATTTGTGGCAGAAAAGACTATATTTTGTGTGATAAAGAAAATCATGCATCAATTTATGATGCCTGCAAACTTTCATATGCAACAATGGTTCGCTTCAATCACTTAGATTATGTTGATTTAGAGAAAAAGCTTGCTAGCATTCCAGAAGATGCAGGAATTTTAATTGTAACTGATGGCATTTTTTCAATGACAGGCGACATTTGTGACCTTCCAAAACTTGTTGAGTTAAAAAAGAAATATGGTGCAAGACTTATGGTTGATGACGCGCATTGCATGGGCGTAATTGGAAAAACCGGTGCGGGTACTGCAGAATATTTTGGCTTAACAGATGAAGTTGACATAATTTCAGGAACATTCTCTAAATCGCTTGCAAGCATTGGTGGATATTGTGCTTGTGACAGGGAAGTAGCAGAGTTTATCAGACACACTTCAAGACCATTTATTTTCAGTGCATCAATCACACCAGCTGCGCTTGCAGCAACCTTAGAGGCACTTCATATAATAAGGTCAGAACCAGAAAGGGTTGCACACTTAACCGAAGTTGCAGAATATATGAGAGAGTGCCTAAGGGCAAGAAACATAAAATTTGCTGATAGCAAGGCACCAATCATTGCACTTTTCACATACGAGCAGGATATTACTCTTGCAGTGTGCAAAAGATTGTTTGAAGAGGGCGTTTATGCAAACCCAGTAATGCCACCAGCAACTCCAGCAGGTCAGTGTTTGGTTAGAACAACATATACAGCCACTCACAAAAAAGAAGAGCTTGAAGAAGCAGCAGATATTATTGCAAAAGTTTTTGCAGAGTTTGGCTTAATTGAAAAATAAACCATAAACAAAAGTTATAAAAAAATAACATTCAATTAGTTTGAATGTTATTTTTTTTTAATATTAAATTCATCAAAAATTGTTTAAATATTCCGTTTTAAATTAAACTTTCATGCTGAATGGGGCACATTTTGTCTGCCCAATGAATCATCACAACAAATTCACTAAAAATTTTTTCTTATAAAATGTGACTTGTTATGAAATTTCCTGCTAATATTTTTTAATTTATTGTCCTTTTTTATATCTTTTAAAACAAATTTAATAAGTTGTAAGCACTCACATTTGTGATATTCGCTTAGTTCATATAAAATCTTTTCAAAAAGGTCTTTTTGTTTCTTATTTAAACTGTGTTTAAGACAGCATTCATCAACAATGATTTTAGTATTTTTCATTACGCCATCATAAAACCCATCTTCTTCATAAAAACGATAATATAATTCATTTATGTATTTCATATATGTTATAATAATCTTACAATAGTAAGAAGTCAAATAAAATTCTTACTTTTGTGAGATAATTTTATTATGAAAATAATAAATGCATTTAGCGAGAATTTAAAAATGCTTAGAGAGGAAAGAAAAATAGGGCAGGTTCAACTTGCAGAAGCCATAGGCGTAAGTAAAGGTGTTATAAGTTTATGGGAGAATGGACATAGAGAGCCAACGTTAACATCTCTTATAGCCCTTGCGAATTATTTTGATATATCACTAAATGAATTAGTTTCTTCTGAAGCATAAAATAAAAAGCAATAAGTCAAGTTAAAAAAATATTAAAATTAGTTATAAAAAAATAACATTCATTTATTTTGAATGTTATTTTTTTGTTATAAACTTGTCATAAAGTTGTTATAAAGTTGTTATAAAGTTGTTATAAAGTTGTTATATTCTTGTTATATTTTTGTTATAAAAATGTTATAAAGATGTTATATTCTTGTTATATTCTTGTTATATTTTTGTTATAAAAATGTTATATAAAAGCTTTATTCATCGTCATCATCAAGCCCCATAGACTTATAAAAGTCGTCTAAAGATGGCTCAGCGCCGCTAAGGTCAATTTTATCTATAGGAATTTCCACAAAGCCTTTTTCGTTAGTGTTAAACTCATCAATGCAAGCGCCGCAGTTGTTGCAAATTTTGGTTGGGTCAAGGTCGCAAAGGTCGCATTCACCGCAATCGTCACACTTTTTAAATTCGTCCAAAACGCACATGCCGTTTTCATCACCATGTTTATCAAAATTTCTCATAAAATTCTCCTTATACAGCACATTTTAGCATATAGTTAAAAGAATTTCAACAAAAACAATAAATATATCAAAAGTTAGTTAAAACGGGAAAATATCAAGGTTTTAAGAGAAAAAATCACACTTGTTTGTAAAAAAACCTGTGTTTTTAGCTTTTTAACTTAAAAGCGACTCAAAATTAAAGACAAAATAAAAAGATTGGCACAAAAGACAGCGAAGCTGGATTTTCGTTTGGTGCCAGATAAGAGCCAAACATGGCAAAAAATATAAATAATAATTATTAAAAAGGGGGTCCCCGCAAAAGAAAGCTTTTGTGGGGTATGAAGCAAAGCAGACAAAAAGTTGGCGCTTGCAAAAGAAGCAAGGCCAAAATAGGTCTTGCTTTGCTGGTGTGGCAGGGGTGGAAGGAGTTGTAAGGAGCGAGAGCGAGGGAATAGCGAGAGCGTGAGCGGAGCGTCACATAATTCGGAGAACCGACCAGAAATGAAAAATGAAAGGCGATTCAAAATTAGTTATCAAATTTAAAGTTGGCACAAAAGACAGCGAAGCTGGATTTTCGTTTGGTGCCAGACAAAAGCCAAACATGGCAAAAAAAGAAAAAAGTCCTAAAAATTAGGACTTTTTGATTAAATAGCCATAAGTTTGGCTTAATGGCAGGGGTGGAAGGAGTTGAACCCTCCTCAGGAGTTTTGGAGACTCTTATTCTACCGATGAACTACACCCCTAAGAGCAAAATGATTATAGCATAAAAAAAATTTTATTGTCAATACAATTTTAGTGTAATTTTAATTGTTACAAATTTTTCTTTATGTTAAAATGAATTTGGAGAATAGTATGAAACTAATTTTAATAGCAGGAACAAATGAAAATTTAAATAAAATTGCTGCAAAGCTTAAAACTTCATGTGATGAAGTTTTGGTATTGCAGGATTTTTTGATTGGTGAGAGTGAAATTGCTAGCTTAATTCAAAGAATGCAGCTAAGTGCGGAAATTTTGATAGTTTCTGAGCAGTTGTTTGGTGTGGTTAATTCGTCTGTGGTTAAGCTGTTTGAAGCGTTAAATGGTCAAAATTTGGCGTTAAACTTAACCGTTAAACTTGTTTTATGGTCAAATGAAGATTATAGCTTAATTGAAAAATATTTAAGAACCGCTTGTAATGAAAATAACTTATCTTATGGTGGGATTTCTGCTGTTAAGCCGTCAAAAATTGGGCAAATAGAGGAATTGGATATACTTTCTAAATTTGATAAGCAAAACTCATGCGAGGCTTTAAATGTGCCAAAAAATCAGCTTTTAGATAATGTTGTCACAATTTATACGGATGGAGCCTGCTCAGGAAACCCTGGAGCTGGTGGCTGGGGTGCAATTTTGATTCATGGCGACAAATATAAAGAAATTTCAGGCTATGAAAGGGAAACAACAAACAACAAAATGGAGCTTACTGCCGTCATCAAAGCTATAAAAGAGCTAAAAAAACCTTGCAAAGTTGAGCTTTATTCAGATTCAGCCTATGTTGTTAATGCCATAACACAAAACTGGTTAAATGGTTGGAAGTCTAATGGTTGGCTTGGAAGTGATAAAAAACCAGTTAAAAATCAGGAGCTTTGGAAAGAACTTGATAGGCTTTTAAACATTTATGATGTTAACTTTAACAAAGTTAAAGGGCATTCAGATAACAAACTAAACAACAGGTGTGATGAGCTTGCTACTGGTGAAATTGCCATGCATCAAGATGCTTAAACTTAATTTAGAAAACAAAAAAAACCACCCAAATTTGGGTGGTTTTTTTATTGCACAATATGTTTTATTTTTAATGCTAAACATTAAAGTTTCGTGAATAAAATAGTGCTGTGTGAATGCCTGTTGAAATTAGTGGGGCAAAGCTGCACACAAGTGGAACAATCCAATTAAGGTGATTGTAGCCAGCTTGAGCGAATGAATAGAAGCCCATTTGAAGGTTTACGCAATATGTTATAAGCAAAAGCTGAATTGTTACTATTGCAGAAATAAAGAACATTATTCCAACTGCATATTTGGCAGGCACCTTTTTGTATGGATTTAGCAAAAACATAACAGTTGAAAATATTGCATAAACACCAAAAGGAATAAAACCATAAAGGAAGCAAATGAAAGAGAATCCAGTTGTGTTTTTAAACCCTGTGCTGCCAAGAATTAGGTATAGGGCAGAAAGAATAAACACATATCCAAACAAAAGTATAAAACTTTTAATTATGTTAAGCTTATTAATAAGCAAATAGTTTCTGTCAGATTCCGCAATTTCTTCTTTTTTAAATTCAGTAACTTTAATGCCTTCTTTTTCAAATTCTTCTTTAAGAGAAGATATATCTTTTGCCTTGTCTAGTCCATTAGATTTTTGAATTGTAACCTTTGAATATGCTCCAAGATTTTGAAGTTTTTGTTTATATGGTTCATTTTCACTAGTTTTTGCAAAAGTTGCATATTTTGGCTCGCAAGGCTCACTTTGAGTGTTGTTTCTAAAAATTATGTCTTCAAAAGAAGTTTGACTTGTTTGATAGTCATTGGAAACAGGGTCAAAATTATTATAATTATAGTTATCTTCTTCCTTATTCCAACTGTTCCAAAGCTCATCATCGCTTTCAATGTGTTCAATTGGAGCTGGCTCAGATATTTCAGCCGTTTCATAGGTTTCTGGCTCGCTATAAACTGGTGTTTCTTCAACAGTTTCTTCAACAAATGTTTCAGTTTGCTTAGGCTCGTTAAAGCTTACTGTGTTTTGATAGCGATTGTCAGAAAGTGGCAAATTTGCTGGAGAAGGCTTTAAAAACCTTTGATTTTCATCATCAGAAGCATGATATTCGTTTGTGTAGCCATTTGCTCCAAGCTCATTTAACTCATCTAAAAAGTTGTTATATGAAGGGTTTGATTCATATGAAATTTCTTCTTCAGGTTCTTCATTATTTTCAGGCAAAACAGAGAAGTTTTCGCTGTTATCTTCGCCATCATAGCTAAATGCTGAGTCAAAATCAAATGAATCTTCTTCAGAAACCTCTTCTTCAGTTTCAGTTTCTTCAACTTCAGTTCCGCCACGCATTTTAAAGTTGTTTAATTTTGCAATGTTTTCTTCAAATTCGCTTATAGTTTGGTCAATTTCATCTGAATTATTGTTATTTTCAAGGTCTAAAAGGTTTTGTTGCACAAATTCTGGCTCATCGTCATTTTCAACACTTTCAGGCTCTGGTTCAACTATGTTAGCCTCATCGTTTTCATTTTGCTCAGGCACATTTGTTATTTTAACCTGTGAAACATAAGATTTTTTATCACCAAAATATTCATTAATAATGTCTGCATCTTGGTTTCTTAGGTTATATAAAATATTATTTTCTTGAGACTTATATTTATCAGCATCTTCGTCATAGCTTGCTGAAGAGTTTATGCTTAAGTGGTCATTTTCAGCTTGGTCAACATAAACAGGTTCATCAGCACTTGAAACTGATTCGCTCTCAATAATTTCTTCAGACTTTGGAACATAAACAATTTTTGTATTTTCGTTTTCACTATCATCTGAAGCTTCTGGGGAAGTTTGGTCTTCTTCTGAGTATTCAAACTTTTTGCCTTCAATAATTTTGTCATAATCATTCTTCTTAACAAGCCTATATTCGTCTGAATGTTCGCCAAGAAGGTTGTCTATAATAAATTTAGACTTTGACCATTCTTCTTGTTTTTTAGAGAGTTCTTCATGACCTTTTTCAGTAAGCTTGTAATAGTGTCTTTTTCCGCCAATGTCGCTTTCTTTCCAGTATGAAGAAATAAGCTCTTGATTTTCAAGACGCTTTAAACAACTATACAAGGTTGGCTGTTTAAGTTCATAAGTTCCGTTAGATTTATTTTCCACTTCTTTGATTATATCTAGACCATACATATCGCCAGATAGCATGGTTTTTAGAATAATCGTGTCAATATTTCCACGGATTAAATCACTATCAATATTTTGCATTTTTTCCGCCTTAAGTTTATTTTGTGCTAAATATATAAATTTACTTAATTTAATAATAATAATTTTATTTATTTAAGTCAAACATTTTTTAGGATAAGTTTTGCGACAAATAATTTGTAAAAACTTAAAAAATCACATTGTAAATATATTTTTTTTAGAAAAAAGCTTGCAAAATTGTGGCGGGCTGGTTGTATAATTAAGTGGGAGAAAAACATGATAACACCAGATTTTATTGAAAGGTCAAACAGAAAAACATTATCACTTGCTGTCATGAAAGACGGAAATGTGGTTGTTAAGGCACCAATTAGCGTTAAAGATGAAATTATTAGGCGTTTTGTTGAAGATAAACAGAACTGGATTAGAGAAAAATTATATATTATTAATCAAACCAAAGCTAAGTTTGATGATGTTTCGCATTATAAGAAATTTTTGCTTTATGGAAACAAATATTCGCTTTTATTATCGGATGTTAGAAAAATTGAAGTTAATGATAACTTTCAAATTGTTATGCCAAAAAAGACCGATGATGAAAAAATTTTAAAAAACTTAAAAACCTGGTATAAAAAAACTGCAAAAGCAGTGCTTGAAGACAGGCTTGCATTTTTGGAGAGAAGGCTTAGACTGAAATCTTCTGTTATGAAAATTTCTGATAGCCGTGGAAGATGGGGCAGCTGCAACTCTAAGGGCGTAATATGCTTTAACTGGAGAGTTATTATGCTTCCGCCAAGGGTGATTGACTATGTTATTGTTCATGAACTCTGTCATTTGGCATATATGAATCACAGCAAGGATTTTTGGCGTCTTGTTGAAAAGTTTTTGCCAAATGCGGGTGAGCTTAAGGCTGAAATTAAGGAATATGGCTTTTTGCTTACAACTTTTATAAATTTATAAAAAAACTGAAAAATTTTTCAGTTTTTCTTTTATTTTAATTTATATTTGTGCTATAGTTATTGCATGAAGGAAAAATTATCTTAAATAAGTGCGGAAATTATTATGTAAATTTAAGTATTATGTTTGACATAACACCTGAAAAATACAGCATTTAGATTATATTTTGCATAAGGAGAACTTCTTAATGAAAATTATTTATCTTCATCATGCAAATCGTGCTAGAGGCAACCCAAGCACGCAGGCAGATGGCATAACTGAGCTTGGAGAAAAGGATGCAAAACTTACAGCAGAACTGCTTTTTTCATTAAAAGAGAAATTTAACATTGTAGCAATATATTCAAGCGAGTTTTTTAGATGCACCAAAACTGCTGAAATTATTAATGATAAGCTTTGTGTTAAGCTTAAAAAAGAGCCACGCTTTAATGAATATAAAAGCATGGGTGAAGAGAGTTGGACGGCTTGTCAAACACGAATAACTGATGCAATTTTAGACATTGTTAGTGCTCACGCAGACAATGAAGCTATCATTTGCTTGACGAGTGGGCTTAACATTGCACCATTTTTATCGCTAGTTTATGGCATAGAGCCAAATGAAAATGTGCCATTTATTGGAGTTTTAAGTTGCAGTCCAATTATTTTGGATATTGATAAAGATAAAATTTTAAGAGAAAACAGGAGATAAAAAACTATGTTACTTAATGAATTTGATCCAAACCCAAAAGGAATGTATGACCCAAGCATTTTGCATGAGCCTATTAAAAACTTTCCAAAAACTTGTGTATCATTCTTTTCTTATAGATATATGCAGGAGTTTGTTGAGAAATATAAGCCAGAGGTTATTGCTGAATTTGGAACTTCTGTTATGCCATTTTTCCCAGTATATAAAATAAATTATAAGGGCGAAGACATTGCAGTTGTTCAGGCAATGGTTGGCGAGCCGCTTCAGGTTGGAAATTTTGATGAACTTATTTTTATGGGTGTGAAAAATTTTCTGCTTATTGGAAGCTGCGGTTGCCTTGAAAAAAATATTGAGGAATATTCACTTATTGTTCCAACATCTGCTCTTCGTGATGAAGGCACAAGTTTTCATTATCAGCCAGCAAGCGATGAGATTGAACTTGAAAAAGAGGTGGTTTTAGTTGTTGAAAACACTTTAAAAGACTTGGGACTAAAATATGCAAAGGGCAAAACTTGGACAACTGACGCAATTTTTAGAGAAACTAAGGATAAGGTTGAAAGAAGAAGGGCTCAGGGCGCAATTACTGTGGACATGGAGTGTGCGGGCATGGCTGCTGTTGCAAAATTTAGGGATGTTCACTTTGCTCAGATTTTTTATGGGGCAGATGACCTTAGTTTGGACGAATATGATGCAAGAGGCATAATTGACAACAAAGGATTGCTTGAAAATGCTAAAATTATTCCTATTGGCATTGAGTGTGCATATAACATGGCAAAACATTTTGGTGAGAATTTAAAAAAGAAGTCTAAAACTAAAAAAGCTTGCAAAAATAAAGCAAAAACATCAAAAACTATCAAAACTTGCAATAAATCTAAAAATAAATTTAAAGGAGAATAATATGGAAACAAATCTTTGGGGAAAGTATTCTGAAGAAGAAAAAAATCAGGTTATGGAGTTTTGTGAGGGCTATAGAAGCTTTCTTTCTGCCTGCAAAACTGAAAGAGAATGCGTGCACTATGCGGTGAAAGAGGCTGAAAAACATGGATTTAGGTCTGTTGACAGCATTTTGGAGGAAAAAGGTTTTCTTTCTGCTGGCGACAAGATTTATGCAGTTAACATGGACAAGTCTGTGGTTTTGTTTGTGCTTGGCTCAGAACCTATGGAAAATGGACTAAATATTGTTGGAGCTCATATTGACTCGCCAAGAATTGACCTTAAGGCCAATCCATTTTTTGAGTCTGAAGGCTTTTGTATGCTTGACACTCACTATTATGGTGGCATAAAAAAATATCAGTGGATTGCTTTGCCACTAGCTCTTCATGGCGTTATTTGCAAAACTGACGGAACAACTGAAAATATTGTTTTTGGTGAGGGTGATGACCCTGTTCTTGGAATTAGTGACCTTCTTCCACACCTAGACAAAGACGACAAAAAGGACATTAAGGGTGAAGATCTTAACATTCTTGGTGGAAATATGCCGGATGAAAAGGCTGAAAAGAAGAAATTTACGCAGTTTATATTAAATATGCTTAAAGAAAAAGGCATAACTGAAGAAGACTTCTTTTCATCTGAAATTGAGATTGTGCCTGCTGGAAATGCTAGAAATTTTGGGCTTGATAACAGCATGATTATGGCTTATGGTCATGATGACAGAGTTTGCGCTTATACTGGGCTTCAGGCTCTTTTTGAAATTGAAAACCCAAAGCAAACCGCTGTTAACATTTTGGTTGACAAGGAAGAAATTGGAAGCGTTGGTGCAACAGGTATGCACAGCAAATTCTTTGAAAATATTTTGGCAGAAATTATGAACCTTAGAGGCGAATATTCAGAGCTTGGCATGAGAAGATGCTTGGCAAGGTCTAATATGCTCTCTAGTGATGTTACTGCTGCTGTTGACCCAAACTATTTGACTCCTTTTAACCTTTTGACAGATGCAGAGTTTGCAAAGGGTATTTCATTTAACAAATTTACTGGAAGTCGTGGAAAATCTGGGGCAAATGACGCAAACCCAGAGTTTATCGCAAAAATCAGAAAATGTTTAGATGAAGCCAAGGTAACATATCAGGCAACAGAAATGGGCAAGGTTGACCAAGGCGGTGGTGGAACAATAGCATATATTATGGCAAAATATGGCATGAATGTTATTGATGCGGGTGTTCCAGTTTTAAATATGCACGCACCTTGGGAAATTGTTAGCAAAGCCGATGTTTATGAAGCATATAAATGCTATAAGGCTTTTTATAAAATATAGTTAAATTACAGAGGAAAAAATGAAAAAATTTTATCAAAGCAGTGTTGAGGAAGTTTTAGAGCAGACAAACTCTAGTTTAGATGGTCTTTCAAGTGAAGAAGCCAAGAAAAGAATTGAAGACCAAGGAAAAAATGTTTTGGAACAGAAGAAAAAGAAGGGTCCAGTTGCCATCTTTTTCAGTCAATTCAAAAATATGATGATTTTGCTTTTAATTTTGGTTGGTATTGTTTCGCTTGTTTATTCAATCGTTAACCATGAAAGCTTTGTTGAGTCACTTGTTATTTTTGGTTGCGTTTTAATTAATGCAATCATGGGCTTTGTTCAAGAAATTAAGAGCGAAAATGCGATTGATGCACTTAAAACGCTATCAGCTTCTACTGTTAAAGTTCAAAGAGATGGTGAATGGCAAGTTATTGATACTGAAGAACTGGTGGTTGGTGACATAATTTCACTTGAAGCAGGTGATAAAGTGCCTGCAGATTGCAGAATTATTTCTTGTGTTAGCGCAAAGATCGACGAATCAGTCTTAACCGGAGAAAGCCTTGCAGTTGATAAAGACGAAGGTGTTATAGAAAAAGATGTTCTTCTTCAAGAAAGATATAACTTAGTTTATTCTGGAACAAGCGTAACAAACGGAAGGCTTGAAGCAATAGTTATTGCAACTGGAATGAACACTGAAATTGGTTCTATTGCAAGAAACTTAGACAAAAAAGAAGCACCACTTACACCTTTGCAGGTTAAAGTTAAAAAAGTTAGTGGCTTTATAACAGTTGTTGCGTGCATTTTAATTGCATTAACACTTTGTTATGGAATTATTAAAGATTTGTCAGTTATGTCAATTATCATGCTATGTGTTTCTATGGTTTTGGCGTCTGTGCCTGAGGTTTTGCCAATTTCTATTACTGCAACGCTTACAATAGGCGTTCAGCAGATGGCAAAGAAAAAAACTATTGTTAAACAAATGTCTGCGATTGAAACCCTTGGGGCAACTCAAATTATTTGCTCAGATAAAACAGGAACAATAACGACAAACCAAATGACTTTGGTTGAAATTTATGCAAATGAAAAAATTTATCTTGATATTAAATCTAATAAGCCAAAACTAGAGATGCTTGACAACATTTTATCGCTTGCTAATGACACTGAACATAATGCAAAAAATAAGGCAGAGTTTATTGGTGATCCTGTTGAAATTGCACTTTCTAAATATTTGTATAATATAAATAAGGATATTGACCAAGTTAGAGAAAAATATAAGAGAATTGGAGAAGTCCCTTTTGATTCTAGCAGAAAAATGATGAGCTCTATAAACAAAGTTGATGGTGAAACAATTATGTTTACCAAGGGAAGCCTTCAAGCTGTGCTTGAAAAGAGCACAAGATTTTATAAAAATGGCAAAGTATATAAGCTGACCAATATTATTAAAAAGAGATTTTTAATTCGTGAAAGGGCAATGAGCCGAAAATCTTATAAGGTTTTGGCGTGTGCATATAGAGATATTTCATTGAAAAAAGACTATGACGAAGACGACGAAAAAGACTTAATTTTAGTTGGTTTGGTTGGAATGGTTGACCCTCCAAAAGACGGAGTTAAAGAGGCAGTTCAGAAATGTATTGAGGCGAAAATGAAGCCTATTATGATAACGGGCGATAGCCTTGCTACTGCTCTTGCTGTGGCCAAAGATATTGGAATTGCTGAAAATTCTAGTCAAGGAATTGAGGGTAAGGCAATAGACAACTTGACTGATGACGAGCTTATTAGCTTTGTTAAAAGATATACGGTTTATGCAAGAGTAACCCCTGAGCATAAAGTTAGAATTGTTAGAGCTTTTCAGGAGGGTGGAAAAGTTGTTGCTATGACTGGAGACGGAGTTAACGATGCCCCTGCAATTAAGCTTGCCCATGTTGGTATTGGTATGGGAAAGTCTGGTACTGATGTTACAAAAAATGTGGCTGATATTCTTTTGACAGACGATAGTTTTGCAACCATAGTTTCTGCCGTTGAAGAAGGCAGAAGAATTTATAACAATGTGCTGAGAACCATACTTTATAACTTGTCTTCAAACTTTGCAGAAATTTTTCTTATTATTATGGGAATGATTATTTCCATGGATATAATTTCTCCAATACATATTTTGTATATTGATATTATTGCTGATACTATTCCATCAATTACACTTGCTTTTGAAAAAGATAACAAGGATAGCATGAAGCGGGAACCGAATGGTTTGAAAAAACCAATATTTACGCCATTTATGAATGCTTCAATACTAATTTCTGCACTCATTGAATTTGGCGTAACAGTTGGCGTATTCTTTGTTTCTAAAAACTTGTTTGGCTATAAAGTTGCTCAAACTCTTGCTCTGCTTTGCATTGTGCTTTCTGAATTTACCTTTACTTATAACTGTAAAGAGCTTAAAAGTTTTAGCTTTAAAAAGAAAATTTTTGGCAACAAAATAATGAATATTGCAACTCTTATCTTGCTTGCTATTCAGGCTATATTCTTCTTAACTCCAGTGGGTACAATTTTTGGACTAGTAAGCATATCAATAGTTCAATTTTTGATTATATTGGCTATAAATATTGCTGTATTTTTGCTTATTGAGATAATTAAGCCATTAATGGCAAGAACATTTATTGATTAGTTTAAAAGAGCGATTTTTCGCTCTTTTATTTAAGTTTGATGTAACCAATATATATCACTTTCATACTCTATAAAAGGGAGAATGATATGTTATTTGTTGGAAGTGCTGTTGCGCTAGTTACACCATTCAAAAAATCAGGTGAAGTGGATTACTTTATGATGAAAAAACTCATTGAGTTTCAGATTGCGAGTGGAACAAAGGCAATAGTAATTTTGGGCACAACTGGAGAAAGCCCAACAATTTCTAGAGAGGAACGTGAAAAAATTATTAAATTTTGCGTGTGCCTTGCAAAGCACCAAATTAAAATTATTGTTGGGACAGGTTCAAACTCTACAAAAAAGGCAATCAATTTAACGCTTCAGGCAAAAAATTTAGGTGCTGATGGTGCACTTATTGTTACGCCATATTATAACAAATGCTCAGATGACGGGCTTTTTGAGCACTATAGAAAAATAGCCCAAACTTGCAAGTTTCCAATAATTGTTTATAATGTGCCTTCTAGAACTGGCGTTAACATTAAGCCAGAAGTGGCACTTAGGCTTTCTAAATTAAGGTTTGTTGTTGGCATTAAAGAGGCAAGCGGAAACATGGCTCAAATTAACAAGCTTATTAGAATTTTGCCAAAGCGTGTGGCAGTTTATTCTGGAGATGATGGATTGACTCTTCCTATTATGGCGGTTGGCGGAAAGGGCGTAATTTCAGTTACAGCAAATTGTTATCCAACAGAAGTTGCTCTTCTTTGTGATTTTATGCTTAAAAGAGACCTTGTTAATGCACTGCGTCAGCATGAATTTTTGGCAGAGATTAATGAAGCATTATTTTTTGATGTGAATCCTATTCCTGTAAAATTTTATATGAACGAACTTGGGCTTTTTGTGGGTGAGCCAAGGCTTCCACTTATGCCTCCTAGCACTGAAATTCAAAATAAACTTAAAAAGGTGAAAGAAAAATATGAAAATTAATATTGGTATTGTTGGCTATGGAAATTTGGGCAAGGCAGCAGAAAGAGCTGTGCTTGCAAATAAAAACTTAAATTTGGTTAAGATTTTTTCAAGAAGAGTTGTGGTTTCGCCATATAACACTTTGGTTGAGCCCTATGAAAATTTTAAAAATTATGTGGGTAAAATTGATGTGATGCTGCTTTGTGGAGGGTCTAAGTCTGACCTTGAGGTTCAAACTCCTGAGGTTTTGGGATATTTTGATTGCATAAACACCTTTGATACGCACAAAAAACTAAAGCTTGAGTATGACAGGCTTGGAAAAATTGCAAAACAAAGCGGTCACAGGTTGATTATGGCTTGCGGCTGGGACCCTGGCATTTTTAGCGTGATTAGGGCTTATGACAAGGCAATTAGCGGCGAAAATCCTATAACTTTTTGGGGCAAGGGAATAAGCATGGGGCACAGCGACGCCATTAGAAGGATTGATGGTGTGATTGACGCTGTTCAGTTTACTGTTCCGTCATCTGAAGCAGTTAAGCTTGCAAAAAAAGGCTGTCTTTCGGATGATATGTCACTTCACACTAGAGAATGCTATGTTGTTTCAGAATTGAAAGACCAAGTGAGGATTGAAAGAGAAATTAAGGAAATTCCAAACTATTTTTTGGGTCAGCCAACCACGGTTATGTTTGTTTCAGCTGAAAAACTGGCTTTTCTTAAGAAAAAAATGTTCCACAAAGGTGAGGTTGTAAGTTCCTTTAAAACCATTCATGGGACTAGGTGTAAGATGAATTTTTCTTGCAGCATGGAGTCTAATCCAAACTTTACTGCAAGTATTGTTATTTCGTATATTAATGCCATTTTAAACCTTAAAGAAAATAATATGACTGGTGCCTTTACGCCTCTTGATATTCCACCAAGCTTTTTGTTTGTTGGCAAAGAAAAAGAAAACTTAATAAGTTCTCTTTGTTAAAAATAAAAATGTGAGCAGACGCTCACATTTTTTAAGCCAAAATTGTTGGTTTTTTATAAAGAATTACGCATACAAGGTCTATTAGCCATGTAATGAAGCAGCCAAAGAAGATCCAAACAATTCCTGCAATAAGAATTACGGCATTATTTGTTGTTGCTCCTTTAACAATTCTGTAGATTGCCCATGCAATGTCTAATACTGGAAGACAGAGAATAAGTTTTGCAATCCATGGCAATTCATCAAAAGCTTTAACTAAATCTTTCATATTTTTTCTCCTTATGTTTTTAGTTTATTCATCTTAGTATTTTTTTAGAATAAAACTTTTATTTTTTTTCGTCAAAATTTTAACTTTAAAAAAATTTTATAAAAATGTTATAATTGTTTCTAATTTGTTTGATTTTACATTTTTTTGTTGTTATAATCAAATTAGAAATTAAAATTGGAGGAAGAAAATGGCAAGTAAGAAAGATTATTTTGGCTTAAGCCGCTTGGTTAGCATTATTTTAGCAATCATTCCATTTACAGCATGGATTTGCGGTGCAATCACAAGACTTTCAGAAGGTAAGATTGTTGCAGCTCTTATTAGACTTATTTTTGGTTTTACTATTGTTTGGATTTGCGACCTTGTTCTTATGATCTTACACGGAAAGATTTTAAGACTTCTTAACATTTAATTTAAAGAAAAACTCCCAAGGCTTTGGGAGTTTTTTTATTGCCATTTGATTGATTTTTTTATAATTTTTATGTATAATACAAAATGTATTATTAGAATTAAAAGAAGGTTATTTATGATTACAGACAAACAATTAAAACAACTTTGGAAACAATTTTTTACTAAACACGGATTTGTTCAAATTCGTAACAGTTCAGTTATTCCAGAAAATGACCCAACTGTGCTTTTTACTACTGCAGGAATGCATCCGCTAGTTCCTTATCTTTTAGGTGAAAAACACCCTGCAGGAAAGAAGCTTTTTGATACTCAAAGATGCATCAGAACTGGAGATATTGACTCTGTTGGTGACTTTAACCACAACACATTTTTTGAAATGCTTGGAAACTGGTTTATGGGCTCTTGTCCAAAAGAAGAAATGATACGTCTTTCTTATGAATTTTTGACAAGCAAAGATTATCTTGCAATTCCGGCAGAAAAACTTTCAGTTACTGTTTTTGCTGGCGACGAAGTGGCTCCAAGAGATGAAGTTGCTGCAAAAACTTGGGAAGAGTGTGGCATTGCCAAAGATCATATTTATTATAATCCAAAAGAAGATAACTGGTGGGCGCTTGGCAGTGGCGTTGGTCCTTGTGGGCCTGACAGCGAAATGTTTTATGATTCTGGAAAGCCAAAGTGTTCTCCTGAATGTAAACCTGGATGCCATTGTGGAAAATATAATGAAATTTGGAACGACGTTTTTATGCAATATAAAGTTGATGCTGTTGGCGAAAAGGCAAAACTTTTAGAAAATCCTAACATTGATACTGGAATGGGCGTTGAAAGAACCATTTGCGTGCTTAACGGCGTTAGATCTAGTTATGATGTTGGCATTTTTAAAGAAGTTATTGATTTTATGAGCGAAATTGCTGAAATTAAAAACTCTGAAGAAACAGTAAGATCTTATAGAATTTTAGCTGACCACCTTAGAAGTACAACATTTATTTTGGGCGACGAAAATGCAGTTAAGCCAGCTAATGTTGGACAAGGCTATATTTTGAGAAGATTTATTAGACGCAGCGTTAACCATGCAAGAAAGATTGGACTTCCTACAAATGCGTTTGCCATGGTTGTGGACAAATATGTTGATTATTATGCTGATGACTATGATATTTTGGTTAAAAACAGAGACTTTATTAAATCTGAACTTAATATTGAGGTTGAAAAGTTTGCTAAGGCAATAGACCTTGGATATAAAGAATTTGAAAAGGTGATTAATGGTATTGAAAAACACAAGCTTTTTGCAAAAGAAGGCGAAGTTGTTGAAAATATTATTAGCGGAAAGGCTGCTTTTAGGCTTTTTGATACCTTTGGTTTTCCTCTAGAGTTGACTGAGGAAATTGCAAAAGAAAAAGGCTTTGCTGTTGACAAAGCTGGCTATGAGGAAGCATTTAAGGCTCATCAAGAGCTTAGCAGAACCGCTTCTGCTGGTGCGTTTAAAGGTGGTTTGGCTGATTCATCTTATGAAAATGCAAAGCTTCACACGGCAACTCATATTATGCTTGCGGGACTTAAGAAAATGTTTGGAAATCAGGTTGAGCAAAAAGGCTCTAACATTACACCAGAAAGGCTTAGATTTGACTTTAACCTAGACCATAAGATGACACCTGAAGAAATTGCAGAGCTTGAAGCTTTTGTTAACAGGGCTATTGAAAGAGGACTTGATGTTACATCTGAGGAACTTTCGCTTGAAGAGGCTAAGGCGAGCGGTGCTCATGGTGTGTTTGATTCAAAATATGGCGATAAGGTTAAGGTTTATACAATTGGAGATGTTGACAGACAAATTTGTGGTGGACCTCATGCAAAAAACACCTCTGAACTTCATCACTTTAAAATTGTGAAAGAGGAAAGCTCTTCTTCTGGAATTCGCAGAATTAAGGCTATTTTAGACTAGGTTAAGGAGAAATTTATGGCAAATAAGAAAATTACTGGCAGAGATATTGACTTTGCAAAGTGGTATACTGATGTGGTGAATGCCGCAAAACTTTCAAGATATTCTAATGTTAAGGGTTGCATTATTTTAGAGCCTAACGGCTATGCAATTTGGGAGAATATTCAAAAAAATTTAGACAGAATGTTTAAGGAATCTGGACACAAAAATGTGGCTATGCCTATGCTTATTCCGGAAAGCCTTATGAAAAAAGAGGGCGAACTTATTGAGGGGTTTGCTCCTGAAGCGGCGTGGGTTACTATGGGTGGCAGCAAAACTTTGGAAGAGAGAATGTGTATTCGTCCAACCAGCGAAACACTTTTTAGTGATTATTTTGCTGATGTTGTTGGTTCTTACAGAGACCTGCCACTAAAATATAATCAGTGGTGCTCGGTTATGCGTTGGGAAAAAGAAACTAGACCTTTTTTAAGAAGCCGTGAGTTTTGGTGGCAAGAGGGTCATACTGTTCATGAAACTGCAGAGGAAGCAGAAACCGAAACAAGAAATATGCTTAAAACTTATGAAACTTTCTTTAGAGATTATCTTGCTATCCCAGTAATTTCAGGTAAGAAAACTGAAAAAGAAAAGTTTGCAGGCGCTGAATATACATTAACCATAGAGGCACTTATGTATAATGGTGTTTCACTTCAATCGGGAACCAGCCACTATTTTGGTCAGAAATTTAGCAAAGCTTATGATATTAAATTTTTAAACAGAGCAAACGAATATGAATTTGCTTATCAGACTTCTTGGGGCGTTAGCAGCAGAATGATTGGTGCTCTTATTATGGTTCATGGTGATGATGACGGCTTGGTTCTTCCACCAAAGATTGCTCCAGTTCAGGTTCGCATTATTCCAATAAAGTGCGAAGATGAAGTTTTGAAACTTTGCGAAGAATATTATAGAAAATTGAAAGAGGCAGGCATTGCTGTTGAACTAGATGACAATGTAGACACCTCTGCGGGATTTAAGTTTGCTGAATCTGAGGTTTTGGGAGTTCCTGCAAGAATTGAAGTTGGTATGAGAGACCTTGAAAATGGGCAAATTACGCTTGCAAGACGTGACACTAAGGAAAAGCTGCAAATTTCTAAGGATGCCGATATTGTGGCTGAAATTCAGTCTCTTTTGGCTAAAATTCAGGACAATTTGCTTAAAAAGGCAACAGAGAGAAGAGATGGCATGACTTATGAGGCAAAGAATATTGATGAGTTTTCTAATCTTATGAATAATACTCCGGGCTTTATTAAGGCTGATTGGTGCGGAGACCCAGAATGTGAACTGAAAATTAAGGAGATTCGTGGCACAAAATCACGCTGCATTTTGGAGGGACAAAAACCACTAACTGGAAAATGCGTTGTTTGTGGCAAAACTGCTAAAGATTTGGTTTTGTGGGGCATTCAATATTAATATTAAAAATTGATATAAAACTTAAATTTGTATTAAACCAATAAAGAGGTTATTATATGAGAGATTTGATAAATCCAAAAGCTGTTAGAAAGTTATTTGATGAAAGAGTTAAGGCTTCAAGACTTGCTGCTAATGAGGCAAAAAAAGCAAAATATAAGCAAGTGAAAAAAGAAATTGTTAGCAGAGAGAACCTTATTAGAAGTTATTATGAGCAAGAAGCTGTTGTTCGTGATGTTTTTGCAAAGCTTAACTTAGAGATTTCTGAGCTAAACAAAATTAGTGCCAAACTAGGTAATGGCCCAGTTGACGTTGCGGATTTGGTTAAGCACAGAATGTTTTCTCAACAAACAATAGATAATGAATATTATATTGAAAATAAGAGTTTGAGTGCTGTTAATCCAAAATTTAGAGATGTTAGGCTTAAGCCTTATGCTCAAATTAAAGCTGGCTCAGCTTTGGGCTCTGATCAGTCAAACGTTTTTGGAGAATAATTTTTAAGGAAAAATAATTGTGATAAATTTTGAACATGACACATCAAATAATATAACCTTTCCAGCAGAAAGCAGAAAAGTTATGATTTTGATAGATGGTAAATATTATCGTTTAGAAGTTTTAAGAAACGAAAATTATCATGGAAAAAAGCACAACAAACGTTTTGATGGCGTTGAGTTGAATTATAAAGTGTTTGTTGAAGACAAAAAAACGACTATTGCTAAGGTTCATTTATACCTTACAACAAACAACAATAACTATGATGAACACGATATTATGCAACTTATGGGACACAGAGAAGTTCCACCTGACTTTTTTGAGCTTAAAGCTATTGTGGTTGATGAAAATTATAGAGGTATTGGAACAATGCTTCTTAACTATGTTATGAATGACATTCAAAAATTTAATAAGCTTCAGGGCAAAAATATTAAAGTTTTGCTTCAGCGAATTAATTCTGAAATTACTATTCCTTTTTATTATAAGTTTGGTGCAAAAGATAATCATGCTATTGACCTTAATGAAATTAGTGAAGAGCATATGAGAGAAAATCTTAAAAGAGTTAGATTTATGATTATTGATAATCCAAAACCAGTGGGAGAAATTCCAACAGAACTTGCAGATGACTTTGATTATTCTTCATTTGGTGAGCAAAATCCATTTGAAAAAATTGATGTATTTGAAAAATAAAGACAGTAGCTATTGCTGTCTTTTTATTTTGATTAGGTATTTACATGATTAAAAATTTGTGCTATAATAATGGCATATTAGGGAGAAAAAAAATATGGAAAAAAATAATTTTTATTCATCAGAACTGAATCAGTCGGATACAAATAAACTTAGGGAACTAATTTTTAACAAAGAAGCCCTTTCTGGCTATGACCTTTATGTTGATAGATTTATTAAGCATCCAGAAGGTTATGTTGAAGTTGACAATGAATTTGGAAATTATTTAAGAGGAAAAAATCATATTTCTGTAGTTTTGTTTTTTACAGATACTGATTGCTTTGCAAAATGTGAATCAAATTATGATAATGTTGATGTGATAAACTTAAATTATAATGATATTTATAGAAAGTATATGCTTGAAAAATTTAAAGATAATGATGAATATGCTGCTTTGCTTATTGATGCATTGAAAAAAGAAAGAGAACTTCTTGACACTAAATATCATGAGATGAGTAAGAGTTTAGACGAAAGTGAAACTGAACTTTTTGGAGCACCTATTGCTGTTTTGGAAAATTCTAGTGAAAGAAAACAAAAAGGTATAAATTAAGCATCTGGAAAACAGAATGGTTAAAAAAACTCACAAAAGTTAAGAGAGAAAGAATATGAATGATGTTTTAAACCTTGAGCAAGAAACTCAGGACTTGATGGACTTAATGAACAAAACCTTTGATATGGAAAATGATGTTAAGCACATTATTATTGAACTTAACAAGGCTTTGGTTCAGCTGAATATTTTGTATGCAAAAGCAGGTAAAGAGCCTATTAATATTGAAAAATTTGTTTTAAATGGCATTGTTTCGCAAAACCTTATGGATGAAAACCATACAGAGGTTTTAAATAAAGCGAGACAAAAAAGTGAAGAGAAATCACAAGTTTTGTCAGAAGATTTAGAAACTGAAAATAATGAAAATTCAGAAGAAATTTTTAATGATTCAGGCAAAGGAACAATTGGCAGTGGAACAGCTGTGAGTGGTTTTAGAAATAAGATAAATAAAGCCTTTAAATTTTTAAGATATAAGCCATATCGTTGTTTAAAACCAGAAGAAGAACTAGAAATTGGTGATGGCTTAACATATTAAAATAAAAACAATCCCAATATTTTTGGGTTTGTTTTTTTTGTGTAATCGCTGAAAATTTCAGGTGTTATGTGAGCCATAGCACTATTTTTTTAAAGTGACAGCCTTTGAAGCTTCACGCCTGATTGAATCTGAGATTGCAGCATAGTGTTTTTTTGTGGTGTTGACATCTTTATGTCCAAGAACATCTGCTACAACATAAATGTCTCCAGTTGCATTATACAGCCTTGTGCCATAGGTGCTTCTGAGTTTGTGCGGTGTGATGTGTTTTAGAGGCGTTACAATTCCTGCATATTTTTTTACAAGTTTTTCCACAGCTCTTGTTGAAATTCTTTTATTTTGAAGGGAAATAAACAGTGCGGATTCGTCAATTAGTGCCGGATTTTGATTTCGTTCTTCAATCCAGTCATATAAGGCAACCTTAACCTCATCAGAAAAATATAAAATTACTTGATTTCCGCCTTTTCTTGTTATGCTTATTGCATTGTTTTTGAAATCCACATCATTAACATTTAAGCCAACACATTCAGACACACGAAGCCCAGTTCCAAGCAAAAGCGTCATTATTGCAACATCGCGAGTTTTTGTGTGTTTATGAAAACCTTTTTCATGACCAGTGAGCCCATAGCCAGTTTCAACGGTGTCTAGATATCTGTAAACTTCATTGTCTTCAAACTTTATTATGGGTTTTTCATGCAATTTTGGCATTTCAATTTTGCTTGCAACATCAACTGAAATCATTTCACGTCTGAAAAAATATTTGTAAAATGAGCGTACTGCTGCGATTTTCCTTGCTTTTCCACGCTCACCATTAACAACAATTTCGCCATCCTCTTTGGTGTATGACGAAAGATAACTCATGTATCTTTCAAAGTGTCCAACATGCAGTTTTTCTAGGTCTTTGACCTCTAAATCTAAAATTTCTTTGCCACGGAAAAGATTTGTTTCATTAACTAGCCAAGTAAAGAACGTTCTTAGGTCATAGGCATAATTTAGCCTTGTGAGAGCACTTGTTTTGCTTTCAATGCCTGTGAAAAAATCGTAGGCAAAGTCTGGGAGATCTTTAAGAGTTTCTCTCAGTCTTTGAGTGTTTTTTATGCTTTGCTCATTATAATAACTTTGGTTTTTTGTTTTCATATTGAAATTATATAACTTTGGTTTTATTTATGTCAAATATTTTGCGAATAGTTTATGCGTTTGACAAGCCTTTGTTTTTGTAATATTATATTATTGAGAGGGGTATATGATAGCATTAAATGAACTTTTAGATAATTTAGAGCACTATAGACAGGTTTATAATATGCTAGGATTTAAGGCAGACATTGATAAGATTAAAAAACTTGAATGTGAAAGAAAGCAACTTCAGCTTAAAAGTGAAAGCCTTAGGGCTGAATGTAATAAAAAATGTAGTGAAGTGGCACTGATTAGGATGCAAGGAAAAGACTGTGACGTTTTGCTTAAGGAAATTGTTTTGTTAGATAAGCACATTAATAAGCTTAACAAAAAACTTAATTCTTATGGAAAAAGCATAAATAAATATCTGAGAAAATTGAGAAATTTGCCAGATGAAGTTGTTGAAACTAATGAAAAGGCACTCTGTGATGGCAATATTTTGACTATTAACGAATTTTTAAATGCCGTTTTATCAAGAGAAAATTATCATATTCATGGTTCAACAAAATCAAGTGATTTGACAATGAAAGAGTTTTCAGGTAGGCTTTTTGAAGAATCTAGGCTTCCTAATATTATTATTTGTTCCGATGGCTTGCTTTGTCTTTTTACTGACTTTGACCTTTATGATGAGCTTAATGCAATTTTATTGCTTTTGAAGACCCAAGCAAAGAATATTGTTAGAAAAAAGTCTTCTGAAACAGAGTTTTCTTCTGCAGATGAATATGTTGCACTGTTTTTAGATGGTTCTGTTAAAGTTGAGTTGAAAAAAGAGTTTTATACTAGGGAATATTCTATAAAATATAAAAATAGTAAAATTGACATGACTAAGTTTGTTAATCAAATTAATATTATAATAAAAAGATGAGAAATTTCTCATCTTTTTTATTTGTTATTTGAATCTGTGTCTGAATTTGGTGCTGATTTTATTGAGTTTATTAAAGATTCTGATTTATCAAATGATATAGCACTAGGTTTTTTGGTTGATGCTGGTTCAGTTTTGTTGACCTGCTCAGACCTAATGATTTTATGTTTGAAATTTTTAATTTTTTCTTCTTCATCAGTTTGTTTTGGCTGTGAGGCTATTTGGCTTTGAAAAGTGGTTGGTGTATTTTCAGATTTTTTAGAAGTTATAATTTCATTTTCTGATTCGTTGTCTGAAAAATTGTCTGATGCGTTATATGATGAATTATCTGTATGGTTGGAAACTATATCTTTGTTTGGTGTGTTAATTTGAGCTTCAGCTTTGTTTGAGTCTTGCTCACTTTCACTATTTGAATTTTTATTTTTGCTAAAGCCAAATTTAAATTTCTTTTCCGATTTAATGATGTATTCAGGATTTGAATTTTCGTCAGTGTTGTCATCGTCAATTTTTATTGAACTTTCGGTAGGAGTTTTTGTGGGCTTTTTAAAAAACATTTTGTATAGTATTATTACTATAGCTAAAATTAAAATAACATCTAAAATATAACATGCAACCATGCCAAGGTTTGCTTTGCAAATGAGTGACATAAATTTCTCCTTAGTTTTGTGCTTTCATTATAGCATAACAAAAATATTTATAGAAACAAATTTTTATGTTTTGTGTGATAAACCTGATTTTAAATTAAGTGTTATGTGTGGCATAACTGAGCTTTAGCTAATGATATGTCTAAGGAAGGCTTAAATGAAAATAAATTCTGGGATTATTTATGAAAATGTGTTTGTTGCAAACAGTTTTATCATAAATATTATGAGAATTAAGCAAAGAAGGTTTAATTAATTTAAAATGGCTAATTTGTTTATGAATTTGAGCTTATGTGAATAAGTGTTGAAAACCCCTGCCAAAATATGCCTATTAATTCGCAAAAGCTGTCTTTTGCGAATAGTTTGTGTGAAGGTTGTTAACAACGATGTTAATTACCTATGGGTGTGTACTCTTAATTTTATGATACTTTTTAAAGATTAATAGCTCTTTTTTATTTATTCCCTTTTATGCCAATGGCTCTGCCTTTTAAAAATTTGTTTATTTTTATATGCTTAAGCATTTTTGTTTTGAAGTTTTAGACGGAGAGTATGAATAATTTCATAGGGTTAATTGGATTAAATTAAATTTAGAATAAAATTTTGTATCTTATTATTTTTGTTTATGTTATAATCTAATTGTAGGCTTATGAAAAATATTATTATTTGTGGGCTTAAAGGAACTGGTAAGACCACATTATCAAAATTAATAGCACAAAAATATGGCTATAAATATATTTCTGATTATGAAATTAAAGAAAATATAAAGTCTTTTGCTGCAAATAAAGAAGGATATGTTATGGATTTATGCTATTCCCTTTTCCCAAAAGATTGTGTTGAATTAAGTAATTCTTTAGTATATTTTTTGGGGTTTGCAAGTATTGATGAGAAGTTGCTCTATTTTCTTATGAATCAAAAAAATGAAGGTGTTGGCACTAAGCAGATTGAAGAAATGAAAAGAGCAAGCTTGCTTTTTTTTGAAGAATGCAAGTGTTTTAATCTTCCCTTTTTTGACGTAACTATGGATAGAGAAAAAGTTTTTAATGAAATTATTATTGATATTGAAAAAAACAAAACTAAATTTTAAACTAAAAAAGGAGAATCTTATGAAAAAAAAGATTGTTTTGTCTGGCAGTGTGTCTTTGCAGGACGAATTAGGTTCTTTAATTCAAAAGCTAAATGGAAAGTATGAAATTCTTGCCTACCCTGTTAAAGATTTTGAAAATGATGATTTTTTGACAGCATATCCAAAGATTTTTAGAGACTTTTATGAAAATATTTGCAAATCTGATATTTTATTGATTTGTAATTTTGATAAAAATGGAGTAAAGGGCTATGTTGGTTCATCCGCTTTTGCTGAGCTTTGTTTTGCTTTGGCTCAAAACTTGGTTTATGGAAAGCAAATTGAAATTTATATATTGCAATTACCAGACAAAACCTTGCCATGCTATGATGAGATTATGCTTTGGCTTGAGATTGGAAAAATTAAAATTTGGAATTATGGATAAATTTTATAAGCTTTTTGCGTTTGAAGATAAAAATTATTATTTAATTTAAGGAGAAAATTATGGAAATTTTGAAAAATCGTATTTATAAACATTTTAAAGGTGACCTATATTTGGTTGTGGACTTTGCAAAGCATACTGAAACTGGTGAAAAACTTGTTATTTACAGAGCTTTATATGTAAATGGCGAACTTTATGCAAGGCCTTATGATATGTTTATTTCTAAAGTGGATAAAGTTAAGTATCCTAATGTAAAGCAAGAATATAGGCTGGAGCTTCAGGAACTTGACAGTGTTGCTAAAAATTTTAAAAATTAATATTTAGATTTTTGGAGAATGTATGATTAATATTGTTTTGGTTGAGCCGGAAATTCCGCAAAATGCTGGAAATATAGTGCGAACTTCTGCTGCAACTGGCTCTAAGCTTTTTATGGTTAAGCCACTGGGCTTTATTTTGGATGATAAGCACTTTAAGCGCGCAGGAATGGATTATTTTAAGCTTTCAGATATCACAGTTGTTGATAGTTTTCAGGAAATTTTAGATTCAAACCCTAATGCAGAGTTTTTTTATGCAACAACAAAGGCTCAAAAAACCTATGCAGAGGTAAAATATCCTGATGGGTGCTTTATTGTGTTTGGAAAAGAAAGCTATGGATTATCTGAAAATATTTTAAAGCATAATTATGACAGATGTGTGCGTATTCCAATGAACGCTGAGGCAAGAAGCTTAAACTTGTCAAACTCTGTTGCAATTATAGCCTATGAGGCACTTAGACAACAGGGCTTCCCTAACCTGAAAGAAGATGGCGAGTTAACTGGACGCCCAGAAAATGATGAGTATTAATAAATAAAAAAACAGGGATACTTCCCTGTTTTATTTTCTTTAAAAAAATATATTGTCTTCCAGATCATCTGGATGTGTTTTTTCATTTTCAATATTTTCCCAAGGAAAAAGCATGACATGAGTTTGAATATTTAGTTTTTTGCATTCTTCTTCACTAAGGTTAATCCACTCTGCAGTCACGCATGAATCTTCATATAAAATCTTATCTTTAAAAGATGTGCTCCCATAATATCTTTGCAAACAGACATACAGAATTTTTGCGTTTGGAAATGTTTTATAAATTTCATTTATGCAAAGCTCTGCACTCTTTCCTGAAAAGTGGGTTCCATCTACCATCAAAAATACGGGCTCTGGTTTATTAATCTTTAAAGTATCAAAAGCACTAAACAAAATCTTATGTTTTTCTTTTCCTGAGTTAAATTTAACATTTTTAACTTGAAAAGGTGCAAACTTAACGATATTTAGTTTGTTTGCAATATAAACTGCAGGTACTGCCCCACTTCTAAGAATTGGAACAACATAGTCAATCTTTAAATTATTTTGAGTTAAAAATTCACTTAAATTGCAGCTAAGTTTATTAATAATTTCTACAAATTTTTCATGAGTAATGGGTTTAAATCTTTCTTCCATATTTCTCCTAAATTTAGTATAACATTATTTGACTTTTTTAGCAAAGAAAAACATCAGACACGCTGATGTTTAATTTTATTGTAGTCCTGTGCCAGAAGGCTGGCTTTGGCTTTTTAATGCCGCATTTAGCTTTGTTTGCTCGGTGTAATATTCCCCAAACAAGCCCCAAATGTCATGGAGTGTTTTTGCCTCAATAATTATATTTCCATTATTGTCTGCTAATGCTAGCCTTTTAAGGTTTGGCAAAATGGTTAAAATGTCTGGTTTTATGGTTACTGGGTATTTTGTCTTTTGGTCAGGCTCAGGCAAAATAAGTTCTTCAACAGTTTCAAGTGGTATGCCATAAAATGATAGTGAAGAAATCTCAAGGCCAGCATGTGTGCCTCCATTATATAAAACACTTGGGTTATTCGAGAAATTCTCAATTTTGATGGATTTTAAATTCTTTAATTTTTCAAGACAAAAAGCTGTTTCAATATCAACATTTCGAAGAGTAACTTCAATTGCATTATCTAGCTCGATTCCTACTTTTTTATAAAAATCATCAATGTATGAAAAACTTTTGTCTTCAGCATGATAGTATTTGTAACTAGATGAAGCGTTTCTTTCAATTAATTCAGCATGACAAAATGCATTAATAGTTAAAGTTTTATCTTTTAAATAAACATTATTATTAAAAAACATAAGTTTTCTCCCCATATATGCTTATTTTACCATAAATTATTGGTTTATGCAATAGTTCCCCATTCAAAATTTTTAGTAAAAAAACACATCAAAACATGATGTGTTTTTTATTTTGGAGGCGACGATCAGAATCGAACTGATGAATGGGAGTTTTGCAGACTCGTGCCTTACCGCTTGGCTACGTCGCCACATTGGAGCAACTGCTCCTATTTAATGGAGTTTGAAACAAAATTTTCAAACGATTTGGTGCTGATGGTCGGACTTGAACCGACACGGAGATTTCGCCCCGAGGGATTTTAAGTCCCTTGCGTCTGCCTGTTTCGCCACATCAGCATATGTTAAATACTTGTTCAACATCATCAATTATAAACATTTTTTAAATCTTGTAAAGGACTTTATGTTTATTTTTATCAAAAATTTTAAATAAAAATTAATGCTTTATGCGAAATAAAATTTATTTAAAAATGTTATAAATAATTAAGTTAAAAAAAACACATTTTACTCAAATGTGTTTAATGTGGAGCGGGAAACGAGATTCGAACTCGCGACATCTGCCTTGGCAAGGCAGCGCTCTACCACTGAGCCATTCCCGCATAAAATAAAATTACTCACATTTGCAGCTTGGTAGCCGCAAGTGCGAGTAATATTGGTGGGGACTATAGGGCTCGAACCTATGACCTCCTGCTTGTAAGGCAGATGCTCTCCCAGCTGAGCTAAACCCCCATTGCTCTCGCGAACAATAGTAATATACCAAATTTTTTATTTAATTGCAAGCATTTTTATGAAAAAAACATGAAAAATTTTAAATTTTATAAGTTTTATGTTTTCAATTAGTTTAAGATGATTTTATTTAACAGTTTATAATTTTTTAGTTTATTGCCCTGCTCCAAAACTTTTGCATGAAGCGAAGGATCTTGCTTTATTTGCTCATAAATTTGTTTTGCTATGCTATAGGCTGAAGATGAAAACAGATTCATCATTCCATTATCTTCGCCATGTTGATTTGTGCCAAGAATGCTGCCGGCTCCCCTACTTTTAAGGTCATATTCAGCAATTTTGAAGCCATCATTATTATCTTTAAAAAATTTAATTCGCTCATAAGATTTTTCTGAAAGATTATTGCCCAGACAAAAGCAAAAAGCTTCTTTGCCGTTTCTGCCAATTCTGCCACGTAGCTGGTGAAGTGCCCCAAGCCCGAAACGCTCAGGAGTTGCTATAATCATAATGTCACTATCTGGAATATCCATTCCCACTTCTACAATTGTTGTGGAAACTAATATTTTAACTTCTCCAGTCTTAAACTTTTCAATAAGCTTATTTTGACTGTCTTTTGAAAGCTTGCCGTGAATTAGTCCAACAATTTCAGAATTAAAGCGATTTGAGAGCTGATTATACATTGATTTGGCGGAAAATGTGATTGTGGAGTCATCTTCATTTTCTTCGTCAATATGACTGCACACAACATAAACTTTTGACCCAGTGCCTATTTTTTGGTCAATATAGTTCCACATATCTTCTTGTTTTGCACTGCTTACAATATTGGTGGTTACATTTGTTTTATGTGGCCTAAAATTTATTGTTGAGAGCTCTAAATCGCCGTAAATTACAAGGCTTAGCGACCTTGGGATTGGTGTTGCACTCATAACGAGAATATCTGGAGAATGGCCCTTATTTTTAAGTTTTGCCCTCTGTTCAACGCCAAAACGATGCTGCTCATCAATCACAATATACGCAAGATTTTGAAATTTTACATTTTCGCTGAGCATCGCATGAGTTCCTATTATTATGTTTGCTTCACCTGATTCAGTTTTTGACATAACAGATGCTTTTTCAATTTTAGAAAGTGAGCCAGTTAATAGCGAAACTTGTAAATTTGCAGGCTGAAACAGTTTTTTGGCGGTTTCATAGTGCTGATTTGCTAAGATTTCAGTTGGAGCAATTATTGCAGCTTGATAGCCACATTTTGCGGCAACATATGCCCCAAAAAATGAAACAACGGTTTTTCCTGACCCAACATCTCCCTGAAGCAGTCTATTCATTGAAAATTTTGAACCTAGATCAGCTTCAATTTCATAAATTGCCTTTTTTTGTTCAGAAGTGAGTGAAAAAGGCAAAAGTTTTTCATATTCATATTTTAGCTCTGATAAATTATTATATTGTAATGTTTTTATAACTTTATAAAACTTTTTATTATATTCATTTATTGCTATTAATGGAATTAAGTTTTGAACCTGCACACTCTCTAATGCGACCATATAATTTTGCTCTGAAGTTGGATTATGAATTTCAGTGTAGGCTTCCTTTAAATTTATTAAGTTATATTTTGATAATAATCTATCTGGCGTAAATGCAGAAAAATACGCACTTTCTAAAATTTTATTAATTGAATCATGCAAGATTTTTTGCCCCACTCCACTAATGGTATGGTATACTGGCAGATATCCACAAGATTGAATTTTTGATTTTTCTTTGCATAGACTAACAACAAAATTATTCTTTTTGCTTGGTGAATTTTTGCCATAAAGATAAAACTCTCCACCAAGAAAAAGTACGTTTTTTATGTAAGTTTGATTATACCAAACTGCTGTAAATTTATGACCGATTTCATCCATAACTTTTGCAGTTACAAATGAAAGGCTTGTTTTGGTTTTAACAACTTTTGCCGGCTCAATTATTTGCGCTAATATCAGTTTTATCCTTCCATCTTCAGCATAGGGTTCAGTTTTTGTAAAATCATAATATTTATATGGAAAATAATTAATTAAGTCTTCCGTGGAAAAAATGCCCGCTTCTTCTAGCGAGTTTTTTCGTGCGGAGCCAATTCCTTTAATTTCTGTTAGTTCCATGTGCATATTTTATCAAAAATTGTGCTTTTTAACAACAAAAAAGAAATGGCAAAGGCCATTTCTGTTAATTTTTTGTTATTTTAGTTATTTTTTGACTATTCTAGTGAGATTAAGTAATAATAAAGTGGTTGTCCACCCTCATGACAGTCAATTTCGTAGTCTGGATATTTTTCTTTAAGAGTATCAACAAGTGCACCTGCATCAACTGGGTTAACATCTGCTCCATAAAAGAGTGTTATGGTTGAAATGTCATCAGTCATGAGCTTTTCAATGGTATCTTCTGTTACTTTGCTGATATTTGAGCCCTTTGTAACAATCTTTTTCTCTCCAAGGCCAATAATATCGCCCTCTTTAAGCTTGAATCCGTCAATTGAAGTTGAGCGAACAGCATAAGTAACTTGTCCTGAAATTACGCCCTTAATTGTTTCTTCAACATTAGCTTTGTTTTCATCAATGGAAATTTCTGGGTCAATTCTAATTGCTGCAGAGATTCCTTGAGGAATTGATGTGGTTGGAAGCACAAAAATGTTGCGTTTTGAAAGGTCATTTGCAAGTTCTGATGCCAAAATGATATTTTTGTTGTTTGGAAGCACAAAAACATTTTCTGCAGCAACGCTATCGCACGCTTTTGCGATATCTTCTGCACTTGGGTTCATTGTTTGACCACCCTCAATAACATAGTCAACATTGAGGTCTTTAAATAGTTCTGCAAGTCCTGCACCAGCACAAACAGACACAACACCTATCTTTTTAAGCTCTTCTGGAGAGTTTTGAACCTTTAGTGCCCTAAATTGCTCTAACATATTCTCTATTTTAACGCCATTAAGCTCGCCAAGTTTAAGAGCATGAGTGAGTGCAACCCCTGGTTGGTTGGTGTGAACGTGAACTTTTATAAGATTTAGGTCTCCAATGCAAATTACGCTGTCGCCTAGGGTCATGAGAGTTTCACGAAGCTTGTCTATGTCTGCAACTGTGGTCTTTTTGCCAATATTTATGATGAAAAACTCTGTGCAATAAGCAAATTCAATGTCTGCAAGGCTATTATAGTCTACAACTTCAGAGTTTGCGAACTGTCCTGCGGCTGCAGCACCTGCATTTGAGCCAATTTTATCAGTTTCAGCCAAAAGTTTAAGCTCACTTTCATCGCCAGATACTATTTTAAGGAAACCATTTAGAATAATGAGAAGTCCCCTTCCACCTGCGTCAACTACACCAGCTTTTTTTAGGACTGGCAAAAGTTCTGGAGTCATTGACAAGGCTTCTTCACCAATATCAATAACTTGTTTTAAAAATTCTTGAGCTTCTGTCTCTTTTTTTGCAATTTTGATTGAAGAATCTGCCATTGCTCTGATTACTGTGAGGATTGTTCCTTCTTTTGGCTTTGTTACTGCCTTATAAGCAACGCTTGCACCTTCTATTAATGCATTTGCAAAGTCTATTGTTTTTATTTCTTTAAGGTGATTAAAACTAGCGGTTATTCCCTTTAAAATTTGTGAAAGGATAACACCAGAGTTTCCTCTTGCACCCTTTAGTGCACCTTTAGATATTGCGTCACAAATTGTTTCCATGTCATTGTTGGTGCACATATTTAGTTCTTTAACTGCCGACTTCATTGTGAGCGACATATTTGTTCCTGTGTCTCCGTCTGGAACTGGGAAAACGTTAAGTGAGTTTACATATTCTTTATTTTCTTCTAGGTAGTTTGCACCAGAAACCACCATCTTTCTAAGCAATGCTCCTGTGATAATCTTATCCATGATATTTAATTTCTCCTAAAATAACAATATAAAAAGAAATTAAAGTCAGCAAAAATCAGCAAAGTGACTTTGCCTAAACTTTAACTCCAACAACATTTATGTTAACTGAGTCCACAAGCATGCCCGTGAACTGCTCTACATTATATTTAACTAGCCTTCTAACTGATTCAGCAACGGCGTTAATGCTAACACCATATCTAAGGATAATGTCAAGGTCAATAACAATGCGGTCGCTAATGGTTGTGATTTTTATTCCACGTGGCTTATATTTTTTTTTGAAAAGCTCTCTGAGCGAGTCAGAAAACTTGTTTGTTACAAGGTCAAAAACGCCATAAACATCAAGTGCCGAATGTGCAACAATTAATGCTACTGATTCATCGGTAACTGAAATTTTTCCGTAAGAATTGACTGTGTTAACTGCCATTGCCCTTCTCCTTAATTTTTAGCACAATATGCTAACCTAAAACTAATATAAACTATTTGCAAAAAAAAATCAACATTTTTGCAAGCCTAATCTCAATGTTTTTTGTAAAAATTTTAATAAAATTAATAATTACACTTGCAAATATTGTTTTTATATGATATTATTAACAAGGTATTTATATAAATTTGCCTAGGAGGTATATTATGAGTCGTGTATGTAGCATTTGTGGAAAAGGTCCATCAGCTGGTAATACTCGCAGCCATGCATTAAACATAACAAAAAGAATTTACAGACCAAATCTTCATAAAACACAAATTGAAATAGATGGAAAAGTTGAAACTGCTTATGTTTGCACTAAGTGTATGAAAGGTTCAAAAAAAGATAAATAAGTTTAAATTTTAACGATTTTTTTCGTTATTTAAAATTCCTACACAACTTGTGTAGGAATTTTTTAGTGTTCTATTTTATTTTCCAATAAAAAAGATAGCCTAATGGCTATCTTTATTTCTTTTTTGTAAAGAGTTTTAAGAAACTCCCAAGAAATTTTGGTGCTTTAATGCAAACAATAGTCATATAATTTACCCCCTGATATTGCATTATATGTAAGCATTTTAATTGTGTGATTAATCAAATTTTTCTAAAATTCTGTTGATAAACCCTTTGCCCTTTAAGTGCCAAATTGTCTTTCTGATGTTTTTGGAACAAAAGACTAGTGAACCACTAACTATTATGTTTACGCCAAGTCTTCTGAGAAGTTTGGCATTTTTTAATGTTACGCCTCCATCAATTTCAATAAAGACTTTTTTGTCAAGTTCTCTGATTTCTGCAACTTTTTCTGCCATTCCTGGAATAAAGCTCTGACCACATTTGCCTGGCTTTACGCTCATTACAAGCACAATATCAACAAGTCCACTATCTAAATAATCTTTTATTTTTAAAACTGGAGTTTCGGGATTAATTGCAAGCCCCGCAACAATGTTGAGCTCTTTAATTTTTTTTAGTGTTTTTATGACATCTTTGCAAGCTTCATAATGCACAGTGATAATGTCTGCTCCAGCTTGAGCATATTTATCTATAACTTCATCTGGATTTTCTACCATTAAATGCACATCTAAAAGCATGCTGGTCATATCTCTGACCTTGTCAACAAAAGTCCAGTCAAAACTTGTGCTTTTAACGAATTTGCCATCCCAAACATCTAGGTGAACAAAGTTTGCACCACCTTTTTCTATTGAATCTAAGGCTTCTTTTAGTTTTTGGTCATCTCTGTAGTCTATTGCAGATATTGAAGGTGAAACTCTTATTAATCTAAACTTCATAATTTTCTCCTATTTGCTATTATTTTCTAATTTTGAGCGTCTAAGTTGCCCACAAGCTCCTGAAATGTCACTGCCAAGGGTTCTTCTTGTGGTGGCTGAAATGTTGAGCTTTTTAAGTTCTTCCCAAAACTCCCTTGCCTTATCTTGCGATGCTGGCTTTAATGCGGGATTTTCTTCTATTGTGTGAGGTGTTGAATTGACTGGAATAAGATTCATGTGATATGACAAGCCCTTGCATAATGTTTTTAGCCTTTCAGCATCCTCTTTGTTTGTGTTTATATCTAGTTCAATATATTCAAATACAATTCGTCTTTTGGTTTTTTCAAAATAATATTTTATTGCAAAAAACAGCTCTTTAAGTGAATATGCATTTGCAACCTTCATAATCTTTTTTCTCTGTTCATCAGTTGTTGCATGAAGTGAGATTGTTAGGGTTATGCCAAGGTCTTCATCGGCTAGTTTTTTTATCATTGGGGCTAAACCACAGGTTGAAAGAGAAACATTTCTCTGCGATAAATTTAAGCCTTCTTTGCAAGATAATAGTTTAATGAATTTTACTACGTTTTCATAATTATCTAGGGGTTCTCCACAGCCCATTAACACCACATTTGTGATTTTTCTGTCTGCTTTGTTGCCACCAATATG
>CAOJFR010000002.1 GCA_948434855.1 uncultured Clostridia bacterium
CATCAATGATATTAATTTATTTGCTAGTTTTATTATTTAGATTAGTCGCAAAAAAACTCAGACAAGTTGGTTTTATCAAAATTATAGATGGAGCACTCGGAATATTCTATGGATTATTTAGATGTTTAATCTTATTTATAATAGTTTGTTCAATAATAAAGCTATTATCTCCAATAGGTTTTATGCAACCGGTAACTAATTATATAAATGGTTCTTTCTTCGGAAAATTAATATATTCACAAATTAGCAACTTTATTGATAACTACTTAAGCTTCAATGATATTGTGCGAGCCATTTTCTAAAAATAATAAAAAGTGTTTCACGTGAAACACTTTTTATTATTTTTAAACTTTTATTGCTTATTATTTTTTATTTTTAATATAAAACGCATTTCATAATGTTTCACGTGAAACATTATTTTTTTGTTTGTCCTAATTACTATTCATAATTGTTTCACGTGAAACAAAAAACAAGTAGCTAGGCTACTTGTTTAATAATTCATATATTCTATCAAGGTCTTCTCTTGAATAATAATCTATAACAATTTTTCCCTTATGGTCATCTCCCTTAATTGAAACTTTTGTTGAAAATAATCTTTTCATCTGAGTTTCAAAGGCCTTTAATTCCAAATTCTCATTAACAACCTTGGTTTTTCCAGTGCCAGGTCTTAAATTGTTTAGTGCTTTAATAAGGTTTTCAGTTTCTCTAACATTCAAACCTTTCTCAATAATAGTTAAGGCAATTTCCTTTTGTTTAACTGGATTTTCAACAGAAAGCAGTGCTCTTGCGTGCCCAGCAGAAATTTTGTTCGCTTCAACCAAACTAACAATGGTTTCTGGCAAAGACAAAAGCCTAAGTGTGTTTGCCACAGCTGGACGGCTCTTTCCAATCTTATCTGCAACATCTTCTTGTGTTAAATTAAATTCATCAATAAGGTTTTTAATTGCTCTTGCAGATTCAATAGGGTTTAGGTCTTCTCTCTGCAAATTCTCAATAATAGCAATTTCACTAATTTCTTGCTTAGAATAATCTTTAACAATACAAGGAATTGTTTTAAGCCCCGCCATTCTTGCAGCTCTCCATCTTCTTTCACCGGCAACAATAACAAACCTGCCATCTTTTTCTTTAACAATAATAGGTTGAACAATTCCATAAGTTTTAACTGATTCTGCAAGTTCATTTAAAGCTTGCTCATCAAAAATTTTACGAGGTTGTTCAATGTTTCTGTCAATAAGACCAATCTCAATTTCTTTTGGTTCATTAACAACCACTGTTTCAGTTTTAACCTCAACTGAAGCATTACCTGATGACACTTCATCATCTTCATAGTCACCAAATAAAGAATTTAATCCTCTTCCAAGTCCTGTTTTCATAATTTTCTCCTACACTAATTTTTTATAATCAATTTTATTTCTTTCAAAATATTCCTCTGTTAGCAACTGATAAGCTTTAGAACCAACACAAGTTTTATCATACAAATAAATAGGTTCACCATAACTTGGAGCCTCCGCCAGCCTAACATTTCTAGGAATAGTGTTTTCAAACACAGCTGTTGCAAAAAAGTTTTCAATTTCACTTGCAACTTGTTTTCCAAGATTGCTACGAGAATCTCTCATAGTAAGCACAACTCCATCAATGGCAATTTCTGGATTAAGCTTCTTTTTAACAAGCCTAATCGTATTCATTAATTGGCTCAAGCCTTCAAGAGCAAAAAACTCACATTGAATAGGAATTATAACTGCATCAGCAGAAGCAAAAGCATTTATTGTTATAAGGTTTAAAGAAGGTGGACAATCAAAAGTTATATAATCATAACTATTCTTAATATCATTTAAAAGCTTTTTTATAACAAACTCTCTTTGTTGCATATAAACAAGTTCAACCTCAACACCAGATAAGTCAATATTTGCTGGAACAATGTCCATGTTTTCAATCTTAGTTTTATAAATTGCTTCCTGAATAGTTTTTTGTCCAGAAATAACCTGATAAATTGAGTTAAGGTTTTTATCCTTAGTAAAACCAAGGTTGCTAGTGGCATTTCCTTGTGGATCAAGGTCAATCATAAGCACCTTTTTACCCATAAGAGCCATAAAACTAGACATATTAACACAAGTTGTTGTTTTTCCAACTCCACCTTTCTGATTTGCAAAAGCAATAATTCTGCCCATAAGATCCTCTTAATCACTAAAACTTATTTTATAACAACATTATAATATAAAAAATTAACTTTTGCAAAATAAAATTGAATAACAATATAATCAAATTTTCATAAAATATACTATGGCAGCATTTTTACTACTTATCTTGTGCTTAAATATAGATGCCTTGTCCTTTGGCGTAACCTACGGACTCAAAAAAATTAAGTTTAATTTCTTTTTTTCGCTAAAAATTTGCATAATTTCCAGCATATTTTTTGCTGTTCCACTATTTTTGTCACCATTGGTCTTCAAATATCTTGATAGAAGCCTATGTAATATAATAAATGGAATAATATTAATACTTCTCAGTATTATGTATTTCACCAAAAGTTCAGGTAAAAAGAAGAAACAAATAGAAAATCACTCAACAAAAAATTTCATGTATGAATGCCTTGCATTTTCAGTTGATGCAATTTTTACTGCATTTTTAGGTGGTTTTCCTGCAAATTATTATATAATTTTTATTTTATTTTATTTTTTCACTAATTTTTTAGCAATTTACTTAGGAAATTTAATCACATATAAATTTAATAAATATATTAAAATAAATCTTGATTTTTTTGGAGGTATAATCTTTCTCGCCTTAGGCATCTTTAAAATTTTTGGAATTTAGTTTTGCAATCTTTTTTGCTTGTTTTTTATTTGACTAAAAACCAAGATATAAATTATAATAAAGCTACGATTATGGTGGCTTTTTTATGAACAAAAAAAATAAAAATAAAGCGTTCTCAAGTGCATCATACCTTGCAAGATACAAGGTATATGCTTTTTTTGCGCCATTTTGTAAGGGCATAGAAACAGTCTGTGAACTTTTTGTACCATATATCATGGCATTAATTATTGATGTGGGCATTAAAAATAATGATGTAAGCTACATAATTTGGTTTGGCGTGCTCATGCTAGCCCTAAACTTAATAGGAATAATATTTTCTTTAATGGCTCAAAAGTTTGGTGCCATTGCTCAAACCAGAATCGGCAGAGACATAAGAAACGACATTTTTGAACATATAAACGAGCTTTCCCATGCAGAGCTAGACAAATTTTCAACCACCACTTTATTAAATAGAACGGTCAACGATGTAAGAAACATTCAAGCGGGCATGGGTTCAATTCTCAGGCAAATAACCAGAGCCCCTTGTCTTCTTGTTGGTTCACTAGTCATGGCTCTTTGCATCAATTTAAAATTAAGTTTAATTTTCATTGTAATAATTCCACTATTAATTTTAATAATTTGGTGGATAATGAAACACCTAAAAGTTTTGCTTATCAGCATAAAAACAAAACTAGACAAAACCACAAATATAACTCGTGAAAACCTAACTGGTGTCAGAGTTGTAAGAGCATTCAACAAACAAAACTATGAAACAGAAAAATTTAAGTATGCAAACTACGACTTAATTTCAACTCAAATTAAGCACGCAAAATGGAACTCAATCCTAGAACCTTTAATTTCAATAGTTGTAAACCTTGCAATTATCGCCTTATTTTATTTTGGTGGCATAGAGGTAAACATTGGTGGACTTTCTCAAGGAAAACTCATTGCATTCATTGACTATTTCGGAACAATTTCATCTTGCATAGTTTCTCTTTCAAACTTAATCACAATAGTAACCAGAATGCACGCATCAAGTGAGCGTATTAATGAGCTGTTTTTGGTTAAAAATTCAATTAAAGACCCAGCAAACCCCGTAAAAATTGATTCTTCTTCTGAAAATAACGGAAAAGTAGAATTTAAAAACGTAAACTTTTCTTATTCAGACACAAAAAATATAATAACAAATCTCAGTCTTGTTGCAAATCCGGGCGACATAATTGGCGTTATCGGTGGCACCGGAAGTGGAAAAAGCTCAATCGTCAACTTAATTCCAAGGTTTTATGACGCCACAAGTGGTGATGTGTTAATTAATGATGTAAATGTAAAAAAATATAAGGTAGAAGATCTTAGAAATATGATAGGTCTTGTCCCTCAAAATCCAACATTGTTTGAAGGCACAATTCGTTCAAATATGTGTTGGAGAAAACCTGATGCATCAGATGAAGAAATTGTTAAAGCATTAAAAATTTCTCAGGCATATGACTTTGTAAAAGAATATCCTGATTTCTTAGAACACAAAGTTAATCGTGGTGGAAGCAACTTTTCCGGTGGTCAAAGACAAAGGCTCACAATAGCAAGGGCACTTGTTGGCAACCCAAGCATAATAATTCTTGATGACGCATCAAGTGCGCTAGACTTTGCAACAGACGCAAAACTCAGAAAAGCCATAAGAACATATCTTGCAAATTCCACAACATTCATAGTAACTCAAAGAACAAACTCCATAAGAGATGCCAACAAAATTATAGTTATTGATAATGGTAACATAGTTGATATTGGTTCACATAACGAGCTTCTTGAAAGATGTCAAGTTTATCAAGAAATTCATAATTCTCAAAATAAAAAGGAGGTCAAATAATGAACGATTATAAAAGACTCTCCTCTGGTGAAATGCGTGATGATTTCACCAAAAAAGCAAAACAAAAATATCAAAATAAAAACAGTGCATTCAGAATCCTAAAAAAAGTATTTTTCTATGCCAAAGAATATCGTATTTTCCTATACATTGCACTGTTTATGGATGTTGTAAACACAATCTGCAACATAATGATGCCAATATTTGTAGGAAAATGCATAAACTGCATTGTTTCAAAGGGCAATGTAGACTTCACTTCACTCTACAAAAACATAATAATTGTTGCAGCGTTTGCAATAGGTGCAGCAATATCCTATTTTTCACAAAAGTTTTGTCTGTCACACTATAACTATAAAGGCACCTTCAAAATCAGAGATTTACTTTTTGAAAAATTTCAAAATGTTCCAATAAGTTATATAGACACAACCTCTCATGGCGACTTAATTTCAAGAATGATAAATGATATAGACATGATGACAGATGGCTTCTTAGAAAGCTTTGCAGTAACGCTTTCCGGATTAACTTCAATCATAGGAACACTTATTGCAATGCTCATGTTAAACTTAAAATTATCTGCAATAATCATATTAATAACGCCAATAAGCATATTAATTTCATTAATAATTGTAAAAAAATCAAAAAAATTCGTAAAACAAGAAGTTTCGTTACAAGGTGATCTTTCTGGATATTTAGAAGAATATATTGGTGGCGAAAGAGTAGTAAAAGCATTTAATCATGAAGAAAAAAGTGTAGAAAACTTTAAATCCCTAAATGAAAGGTTCAGGGCAACTGCACTAAAGTCTGTTTTCTATTCAGTTCTTCCAGGTCCAACCACAAGATTTGTCAATGGGCTTGTTTACGGAGCCGTTGGCTTATTTGGCTGTCTGCTTGCTCTGCGTGGCGAAATCGCAATCGGAATAATCACAACCTTCTTGTCTTATGCAAACAGTTTTGGTGAACCTTTCTCAAACATAAGCGAACAAGTTTCAGACATTCAGCAAGCTTTTGCTGCAGCAAACAGAGTGTTTAATGTGTTAGAAGAAAACAATGAAATAAGTGATGCAAGGCTTCCAGATTTGCTTGATTGCACAGGAGAGGTTGAAATAAAAAATGTAAACTTCTCATATGTCCCAAAAACATCTTTAATTCAAAATTTAAATTTGTCAGTAAAAAAAGGTCAAAAGGTAGCAATCGTTGGACCAACTGGTTGTGGAAAATCAACCATAATAAATCTGCTCATGAGATTCTATGATGTAAACTCTGGCTATATAACTGTAAGTGACACACCTGTCAAAGAAATAACTCGTGCAAGCTTAAGAAGCAAATACGGAATGGTATTGCAAGACACTTGGCTGTTCAACTCAACAATTCGTGAAAACATTGCTTACGGAAATCCAAATGCTCCGCTTGAAGATGTTATTGAAGCAGCAAAACTTGCAGGTATACATGAATACATAGAAAAGCTTCCAAAAAAATATGACACAGAAATTATTGAAGGTGGCAGCAACTTGTCTCAGGGTGAAAAGCAGTTAATCTGCATTGCCAGAGTAATGTTGTTAAAGCCTCCAATGCTTATTTTAGATGAAGCAACCAGCAACATAGACACCCGAACAGAGCAAAGTGTTCAACGTGCTTTTGACACAATGATGAGCGGAAGAACAAGTTTTATTGTTGCACATAGGCTTTCAACCATCACTTCTGCAGACATAATTTTGGTTATGAACAAAGGTCAAATCATAGAACAAGGTTCTCATCAAGAACTTTTAAAGAAAAAGGGTTTCTATGCAAACCTATACAACAGTCAGTTTGAAAGCGTTAATAATCATTAATAAAAAAGACCTAAAATTTAGGTCTTTTTATTTTTCTCTTTTAACAACAATCCCTCTTGTTGGGTTATATCTGTTTTCTCTAATCTTTTGAGTTTTAATAAGGTTGCCCCTCTCATCATAATAGTTTAAATAGGCGTTTGAAAAATATCCCTCTTTTGCATAACTAATCCTTTTCGTTTCACCAATTTCAAGGTTATTAATGCCATATTTTTCATAATTATTATCAATAATTTCAGCTTCAGCAGGAATAATCTTGGTTTTTTCACTAATTCTAGTAATTTTATATTTGTTTTTCTTGCCAAAAATCTTAACCTTACACACATCTCCTTCAAAAGATGTGGTAAAAATAAGTTTTCCGTCTGTATTATTGCGAATAAGCAAGTCACTGCTTCCGCTGTTAACCATAGCATCAAAACTTGGTTCAATATAAGATACAGGCAAAGAGTGGTTATGAACCTCCATAATTTCAAGACCAGAAAGCAGTGCTGCATTATAAAGTGTCGTACTAACCTGACAAACTCCACCACCAAAGCCATCAACAAAGGTTCCATTAGAAATTATTTTTGCAGCCATATATCCAGCTTCTTCATTTCTAATACCAGTGGTTTTGTTAAAACTCAATATTTCACCTTCATCCAAAACAATTCCATCAAATTTAGAAAGTGCAAGCCTAATATTATTTTTTCTTTCAGGCGAGCTAGTAGAAAACTTCGTAGAAAAGCACCCCTTTTCTCTAAATTCATTTCTAATATTAAACTCATCTTTATATGTCTCAGTTACAATATTAATAGATATTTCTCTTTTCCCTTGACAAAGCGAATTAAAAATATCCGAATAAAATTGTTTAATATCAACAAACTCTCCACATTCTCCATCAATATATTTTATTTGGCATTTATTTTTAACAACATTAACAAAACTTGGTTTCGCCTGAATGTTAACATAGCTCATAATTTTGTTTAATATCTTTTCAGATTCTGGAAAAATATATCTGCAAATCTCTTCATTATTAAAACCCATAAGTTTAAGTTTGTCTATGTTTTGTTTAATATTATCTTTATTTTTAATTATGTCTTTTTGAAACTTAGATAAACTATTAGTCTTAATAAAATCTTCTGAATAAAAATTAAAAACTTTATCCTCATATAAAATCCTATATTTTCTGGTAAGATTACTATCATTATTAGCAGCACTTGCCAAAGCAAAAGAGTGTGGACAAATAATACCCAACACAAAAACAAAAACAAATAAAAATAGGAGTAAAAATCTGCTCTTAAACAAATTTTTCATACTCCTATTATGTGTATAAATTATTTTTTTATTGCATATTTAGCATAAAGAATTGTGCAAGCAATAAAACTTAAAAATGAAACATAAATCACTTTTCCAAATAAAAATCTCGTTTTGAATTTATCAACTTTGTTGCCACCTTAAGCAAAGTTTCTTTGCTGTTGTTTTTCAGATGTAGTGCAATATAAAGCAAAATATTATCAAGCAATGTTCCAAGGTTTTCAAGCTTAATTTTTGGGAATGACTTAATAATCTCATCCCCCTTAATAGCAAGGTCTTCAACTCTAAAAGGAATGTTTAATTTAATCATTTCGTTGTAATTTTTTCTCAAAATAGAAGCAGATCTTACATTTTTAATATATTTTTTACTTTCATTCCTAACAACATTTTTAATCTCAATAATGTTTTCAATAACTTCATCGTTTTCAAAAATAAACTTGCGAATTGCTCTTTTAGAAGCAAGGCAACGATTATTAAAATCATATCCCAAAATAATTTTCTTAACATTTTCAACAATGTTTTTAGGATATCCCAAACCATTCATTCCAAGGTTTTTTTCAACAATAACGCCAACCCATTCTTTTGAGCCAAAAAAGTTTTTCTGAATTTCCATAGACTTAAACTTTCCAACATCATGAAGCAAAACTGCAAGTCTAATTTTTGGAGATGAGTTTTTCAAACAATTAAGAATATGGTCATAAATTTTCTCACCTTTAAAATCAGAAATATTAATTTTCATAATTTCGTCAATAGCAGGCAAAATCCATTTCCAAGCATCCAGTTCACCCAAAATAAGCATTGCCCTAAAGTGAGCTTCTCTTGTATATAACAGTTCTGGATAAACTTCATCAACTGTCAAAAGTCTTTCAAATTCATTTCTAAGCCTTGTCTGTGAAATAAACTTAATTTTATAAGAGTTTTGTTTTGCATAAAACATTTCTTCTTCAGGAATATTAAGTCCCAAAGAGCAAGCAAACCTAACAAGCCTTAAAATTCTTTCTGGGTCATCATTAAAAACAATTTTAGGAGATTTAACTGTTGTTATTTCTCTGCTTCTAAGGTCATCAATGCCGCCAAGTGGATCAACATAAGACCCTTCCAAAATATCAAAATAAATTGCATTAATCTTAAAATCTCTTCGCTTGCTATCTTCTTCCAAACTATTAATAAATTCAACACTGTCTGGTGTGTGAGAATCATCATCATAAACTTCTTTTCTAAAAGTGGCATATTCATAGCGTCTTTTGCCAAAAATAGCCATAACACCAACAGATTCATTAATATTTTTAACTTCAAACTTAGTGCCTTCCAAAATTTTCCTAAGCTTTTTAGGAACAATGTTTGAACAAAGGTCAATATCATCTCTAATCTGACTGCTCACACCCAAATAAGAATCCCTAACATATCCACCAACAATATAAAGCGTGGCTTTGTTATCCTTAAAAATTTGAGCAAGCTCTTTAAGTTCTGCAGGAATTTTAACCATAATAACTCCTTTTATATAATAGTATAGTACCATAATAAAAGCCATTTCCCAAATATTTTTTTATTTATTTGTTATTTTTCTCAAATATTTTAACGTATAAAAACTCTCATTTATAGCAAACTAAGGGTATGAAAAAAATTTTAAGCATAATTTGCATAGTGTTAGTTACAATTTTGTTTGCTGGTTGCACAAAACCGGCAAAATATGATGCTGCCGAATCTCTGGAACACCACATAGCTAATAATATTGAAAATATAAACAACATCCAAAAAGTCAGTGATGAGACAATAAAAGCATTATCAGTAATAATCAGAACAAATTCATTAAATGAAAATAAAAATTTTGCTGAAAATTCTACAAAAACCTATGATGAAAATCATAATAAAATATATTTAATTTCAAGCCAAACAAAAGGCGAAATTTTAACAAATAATAATAGCATTTCTAAGCTAGAAATTTCTGAAGACTTTTCTCCTTATTGGGAAACTGAGATAAAAAAATCATCGCTACTAAGCTTTTTAAATAAAAATAACATTTCTCTTTCATCAATTTCAAACATAAGTCAAGAAGATGATGAAAATGGAAACATAAACGCCGTAATTATTGGTGGCAAAAAAATAGACTATAATGCAATAAAAGATGAATTTAGCTTAAAATCAAACAAAATAACTAAAATTGATAACAATTTAACATCACTTGTTGTTTATGGTGAAAATCCAAAGTCAACAAATTGTTTTTATATTAACGAAGCAGAAAAATTAGTTAAAGAGGGCTATGATTATAAACAGTTATTAAATCATTTCTTTAATGGTTTTGATTTAAAAACAACCCCTCAAAACCAATCGTTAATAACATCTAATAACATATAAATTTTTCATAAAAACTCAACAAACTTTTTAACCATACACCCCTGTATTTTTCAGCCTTTACAGACTTATTAACAATTTCAACACACCTAATAATAATCATAATAATTAAATAATAAAATAATTGATAAAAAATTCCTAAAAAATTTTGGAGTTTTTTATTTTACTTGTTTTAACCTTTTGTTTATGTTAATATATTTTTATTGATTAAATAAAAAGGAAAACATAATGTTACAAATTAAAAATTTAACAAAAATTTACAAATCAAAAAAAACAGAACCTGTCAAAGCTTTAGATAATGTTTCTTTAACATTTAATAGTAAAGGGCTTGTTTTCTTACTTGGAAAGAGTGGAAGTGGAAAATCCACACTGCTTAATGTTTTAGGTGGACTAGACAAGTTTGATTCTGGAGAAATAATTATTGACGGAAAAAGTTCAAAAACTTTTAAAGAAAAAGATTTTGATTCTTACAGAAACACATATCTTGGTTTCATATTTCAAGAATATAATATTTTGCCAGAATTTACTGTTTATAAAAACATAGAATTTGCCTTAGAGCTTCAAGGAAAAAAGGCCGATAAGCAAAGCATAAACAATCTTTTAGAACAAGTAGATTTAAAAGGCTATGGCAAAAGAAAACCAAACGAGCTTTCTGGTGGACAAAAACAAAGAATAGCCATTGCAAGGGCTCTTATAAAAAATCCTGAAATAATTATGGCAGACGAGCCAACAGGCGCCCTAGATAGCAACACAGGAAAACAAGTTTTTGACACTCTCAAAAAATTGTCAAAAGAAAAGCTAGTTATCGTTGTATCTCACGACAGAGAGTTTGCAGAATATTACGCTGACAGAATAATAGAACTTAAAGATGGAAAAATAATTTCTGATACAACCAAAAGAAAACAAGAACCAACAAAATTAAATGAAGGTTTTAATATTGTTGATGAAAAAGTAATCCACATTGAAAAAGGCCACAAATATACAAAAGAAGAGGTTGAAAAATTAAATAACTTTTTAAAGAATGCTGAAGGAGATATAATATTAACTTCAGACACAAACTTAAACACAAGTGTAAAAAAATTAGCAAAAATTGACGACAATGGAAATAGAGAAGTTTTTGATTCAACAAAAAGCACAGATTTTGAAGTTCCGTCAGAAAAAGAAAAATTAAAACTAATAAAAAGCCGCTTAAAATTTAAAGATAGCTTCAAGATGGGTGCAAGTGGTTTAAAAACAAAAAAGGTAAGGTTATTTTTCACAATATTGCTTTCAGCAATTTCGTTAACACTTTTTGGTCTAGCAGACACAATGGGAAGTTTTAATGTTAAAAAAAGCAATTATGAATCTTTAATGGAATTAAATGTAGACACATTAAACATAAATAAAAGAAAAGTAATAGAGTCCGGACTATACACATACGCTCAGCAAGCAAATGTAGGAGCTGCAGATTTAAAACACTTAAAGGAAAAATTCCCAAATCATAGTTTTAAAGAAGTTTATGATAAAACACTTAGCTATTCATATTTTTTAGATAAACCTATTGATAATTATTTTTACTATGTTGATCAAAATAATGGAATAACAAGTTTAACAGAAAAAGATATGGAGAACTTTAAACTTTCTTTTGTAGAAGGTTCAAACAGCCGTCTCCCAACAAACTCAAAAGAGGTTGTTATAACAACCTATCATTTAGAGCTCTTTAGTGAATATGGTTTAAGGGTTTCTGGTTTAACAATTTATCCAACATCAGCAAACGAAATAATTAATAAAGAAGTCACAATTTTTGGTGAAGATTATAGAATTGTAGGTGTGCTAAACACACAAACAGACCTTTCAAAATATGATGAGATAAAAGAAACAGGAAACCGTTCAATGACGCTTAGTCTCTACACACTTGTTTCAGAGCTTCAAGCAAAAAGAAATAATGGCTTTAACAATCTGTTAATTTTTAATCAACATGATTTAAGTGAAATTATGGAAGATTCTGGAATCATGCAGTCCAATGAAGTAGGCTTTGTTATAACATCAAAAGAAGATGCAGAAAGTTTTGGATTTTATTCTTCAGAAGTGTTCAGTACACTAGGTGATGAAATTATAAAAAACAATAATGCAATATTTTTTGACAAAACAAAAACTTCTTTAAAAGAAGATGAAGTTTTAATCTCTTGTGAAACTTCAATATACAAAGCAACAACACAAAATAATTTTTCAATATATTATAATAGTTACAATAAAATATATGAATTTAATCAAAATAGCTATTCAACCAGAGAAGAATTAGAAAGTGCAGTAAGGTCATATTATAACACTGCTTATAAACCAGATTTTGGAAACACTTTGCCTGTAATAGCCACAAATGGTGGAACTCCAAAAGAAACAAATTTAAAAGTAGTTGGAATTTATTATAATTTCTCAACAAACTCTAACTCAGAGTCCCCAATGCTTATTTTCAAAAACCAAGAAAGCATCCCTTCGGTCTTCAGTGATATTTTTAATAAATACAAAAATATAATAACAAAATTAAATGGAAACAAAGGTGAAGATCGTGAACTTATCACATATCTTAGTGATTATAAATCAAAAACAGACACACTAGTAATTAGAAGTGAAATAAGTGATACGCTAGAAAGCTTTTTAGAGACCATAGAAATAATGTCAAAAGTTTTCTTATATGTGGGCATAGGTTTTGCAGTTTTCTCAGCTCTTCTTTTAATGAACTTTATTGGCATCTCAATAAGCTATAAAAAGAAAGAGATAGGAATATTGCGAGCTCTCGGAGCAAGGGGAAGTGATGTTTATGGAATATTCTTAAATGAAAGTTTAATCATCACATTAATAGATTTTGTTGTTGCGGTGTTGTTAACCATTGGCGGAGTTGTTATATTAAACAGCTTAATGGTTCAAGAACTTGGATTATCCATAAAGCTTCTAAGTTTTGGATTAAGGCAAGTAGGATTACTTTTCGGAGTAAGCATAATTGTTGCTCTTGTTGCAAGTTTCCTTCCAACTCACAAAATTTCAAGAATGAAACCAATAGACGCAATTTTAGACAGAAAATCAAGATAATATCAGGCTGGATTATTCCAGCCTATTTTTTTTGCTAAACCAAACAAAATTTATTGAGAAAAATTATAAAAGGTGTTATTATAAACACATAAATTTTGAGCTGGGAGAAAATTATGACAAATAAATATGAGCCATTAAAAATTGAAAAGAAATGGCAAAAATATTGGGAAGAAAACAAAACCTATGAAGTTCAAGACAAAGTCTCAGGAAAAGAAAATGAATATATATTAATAGAATTTCCATATCCTAGTGGAATAGGTCTTCATATGGGTCATTGCAGAAGCTATACTGCAATAGATGCATTGGCAAGAAAAGAAAGACTGTGCGGAAAAAATGTTCTTTTTCCTTTTGGAACAGATGCCTTTGGACTAGAAGCAGAAAGAACAGCAATTCGTGAGCATAAGCTCCCACAAGAAATTGTTGCAAGAAACATAGAAACCTTCAAGTCACAAGTTAAAGGTTTGGGATTATCTTTTGATTGGTCAAGAACAATAAACTCATGTGATGAAGATTATTATAAATGGACGCAGTGGCAATTTATTCAGTTTTTCAAAAAAGGCTTAGCAGAAAAGCAAGAGACCACAGTAAACTGGTGTCCAAACTGTGGAGTGCTTGCAAATGAAGAGGTTGAAGATGGAACTTGTTGTCAATGTCATTCAGAAACAACTCAAAAATCAAAAGCCCAATGGGTTTTAAAGATGACAAAATATGGAGAGAGGCTTGCCGATGATCTTGTAAAAACAAACTACCTAGACCATATAAAACAAAGTCAGCTCAACTGGATAGGCAAAGGTGAAGGAACAGAAGTTGATTTTAAAATAAAGCAAGGTGGAAAATTTTCAATCTTCACAACTTGCATAGAAACCATTTATGGAATAACATTCATGGTGCTTGCTCCAGAAAACAAAATAGTTGATGAGTTAAAAGATAAAATCACAAACTGGTCAGAAGTTGAAGAGTATAGAAAAAAGGCTGCAAAAAAATCAGAATTTGATAGAACAGAAATGAACAAAGAAAAGTCTGGTTGCAAGCTTTGTGGCATTCAAGCAATAAACCCAGCAAATGGAACAGAGGTTGATGTTTATATAGGAGACTTTGTGCTAGCTGGTTATGGAACAGGTGCAGTTATGGCGGTTCCAGCACATGACCAAAGAGACTATGAGTTTGCTGATAAGTTTAACATCCCAAAAATTCAAGTAATTGAAGGTGATGTCAGTGAAAAGGCTCTAGAAAAGCAAGACTATTTAGGCAAAGGAATAAAATTAATAAATAGTGAAGAGTTTTCTGGCAAAACGGTTGAAGAAGCAAAAATTGCGATTGCAGAAAAGCTTATAAAAGCAGGCGTTGCCAGAAAAAAATTAAACTTCAAAATGAGAGATTGGATATTCTCACGTCAAAGATATTGGGGAGAGCCAATCCCAATGATAAATTGTCCTCATTGTGGATGGGTTCCAGAAAAAGAAGAAAATCTTCCAATAACACTTCCTCATGTTGATTCATATGAGCCAACCAAAGATGGAGAGAGTCCACTTTCAGTTATTGAAGAGTTTGTAAATTGCACTTGCCCAGTTTGTGGAAGCAAGGCAAAAAGAGAAACCGACACAATGCCAGGTTGGGCAGGTTCATCTTGGTATTTCTTAAGATATTGTGATCCTCACAACACCAAAAAGTTTGCCAGCAAAGAGGCACTTGCCGCATGGCTTCCTGTTGCGCTATATAATGGTGGAAATGAACATACAACAAGACATTTGCTATATGCAAGGTTTTGGGTTAAGGTTTTATATGACCTTGGGCTGGTTCCTGTTGAAGAGCCATTCAGCAAAAGAATTTCGCAGGGCTTAATCCTTGGCGCAGATGGCAAAAAAATGAGCAAAAGTGCAGGCAACGGCGTTGACCCAAGAGTTATGGTAGACCGCTATGGTGCAGACTCGCTTCGTGTTTGGATGAGTTTTATTGGTGAATATAGTGAAAGTGCAGGCTGGAGCGAAGATGGCTTAAAGGCTTGCAACAAACTCTTAAGCAGAATTTGGAATCTTCAAGACATTGTTGCTGGCGACGGAGAAACTCCAGAGCTCAGGTTTATAATTAACCAAACAATAAAAAAAGTTAACTCAGATATAGACAGCTATAAATTTAACACAGCAATTTCTGCAATAATGATTTTGGTTAATGAAATTTATAGGGTAAATAAGCTTACAAAAAATGAATATAAAACAGTTTTAACCTTAATTGGTTCTTTTGCACCACACCTTGCTTCAGAAGTATATGAAGTCATGGGCTTTGGCAAATTTGAGGACGCAACTTTTCCAGTTTTAGATGAAAAGGCATTAATTTTAGATGAAATAGAGTTGCCAGTTCAAGTTAATGGAAAGGTGCGAGGAATAATAAAAATTGCGGCTGAAGCAGATGAAAGAATGGCGGTTGAAGCAGCAAAACAAAACTCAGAAATTTCAAAATATTTAACTGAAAACATAATAAAAGTAATATTTGTTCCAAAAAAAATATTAAATATTATAGTAAAATAAAACCATTAATTTGGTTTTATTTTTTTATTATTTTTTATTAATTTATTTTAATTTTTTAAAGCATATAATGTAACAGGAAAAAAATAGCAAAAAAATAAAGAAAAAAACACGGAAAAATATTTTACTTAAATTTATAAATAATGTAAAATAAATAATATAAAACAAAGGAATATAAAAAAGGAAAGATATGGAGAGAGGTTGTGGAATACTACTTCCAATATCCTCACTTGTAAATAAATACGGATTCGGCTGTTTTTCAAAAGAGGCATACGAGTTTGTAGATTTCATGAGTGAAATTGGAATAAAGTATTGGCAAATCCTGCCACTAGGCATGGTTGATAAATCTGGTTCACCATACAGCAGCGTTTCTGCGTTTGCTGGAGAGCCACTTTATATTGATATTGAAGAATATTTAAATGCTGACGAAATTGATTTTTACAAGCTTAGTGAAAATCTCTCTTTTTCTGACTACAAAAAAAGAAAAATGGAAGCGCTCAGATATCTTTTCAAAAAGTTATACCTTTCAACAAACATTGATGAATTTATTGAAGAGAATGAAGATTGGGTTTACGATTATGCCATATATATGGTTTTAAGAGATGAGCTAGATTGCACTTATGTTGATTTTCCAGACTGCTATAAAGACACCGAAAGCAAAGAAACCATAGATTTCATTCAAACACATAGTGAAGATATTATTTATTATTTATTTTTACAATATTTATTTTTCAAGCAGTGGAAAGAACTTAAGGAATATGCAAACAGTCTTGGCATAAAAATTATTGGAGATGTTCCAATATACTGTGCACTAGATAGTGCTGATGTATATTCAAATTCAGACATTTTCATGCTTGATGAAAACAAAATTCCAACTTATGTTTCAGGTGTTCCAGGCGACTATTTCAATCCAGAAGGTCAAATCTGGAACAACCCACTCTATAATTATGATTACTTAAAAAAGACAAAATATGAATGGTGGGTTCAAAGGCTAAAGCACGCATCACTATTATATGACTATGTAAGAATAGACCACTTCCGTGGCTTTGAATCATTTTTCAAAGTGCCATATGGTGAAGAAACAATCAAAAATGGCAAATGGCAAAAGGGCCCAGGGATAGACATATTCAATGAGTTCAAAAAAAATCATATCACAAACTTAATTCTAGAAGACCTTGGCGACATTTCCGATGATGTCAGAAGGCTAAGGAAGCAAACAGGAATCGCCGGAATGAAGGTTATGCAGTTTGCGTTTGATGGTGATTATAAAAACACACACCTCCCACATGAATATGAAAAAAACAGTGTTGCATATTTAGGAACTCATGACAACGACACCTTCATAGGCTTTTTAAAAAGTAAAGGTGCGAAATACAGAATTTGTTCATACTTGCATCTTCCACCAGAGGTTGATAACAAAATAGTAACAAGAATGGCAATAGAAAATCTGATTTCAACCAACTCAGATGTTTGCATACTCACAATGCAAGACCTTCTGTGTGAAGATAGTGATCAAAGAATCAACACTCCGGGAACCAGCAAAGGAAACTGGGAATATAAGCTCAAAAAATCTTATAGACAGCACAAATATTATGATTACTTAAAAGAGTTAATAAAAAATAAAAATAGGTAGAAATATGGAAAAATCAAAAGAAATATATTTATTTCATCAGGGCACATATTATCATGCATATAATCTTCTTGGGTGTCATCCAGAAGATGGCGGTGCATGGTTCAGATGCTGGGCTCCAAATGCAAACGCAATCAGCGTTGTTGGCGACTTCAATGGCTGGAAAAACACAGCACACCAGATGAAAAAAATAGAAGACACAGGCATTTGGGAAGTTTTTGTTTCAAGCGTAAAGCAGTTTGACAATTATAAATATGAAATAACCACAGCAGAAAACAAAACTTTATATAAGGCAGACCCATATGCTTTTCATAGTGAAACCAATGGTGCAACGGCATCAAAGGTCTACGAGCTTCCAGACTATGATTGGAACGATAAAAAATACTATGAAATTAAGGCAACAGAAAATCATTATGAACGCCCAATGAATATTTATGAAGTCAACTTTGGCTCATGGAAAAGGCAAAAAGATGGAAGCTATTATACTTATAAAATGCTTGCAGACGAGCTAGTTCCATATTTAATAGAAATGGGCTATAACTATGTTGAAACAATGCCACTTTCAGAATATCCATACGAAGGTTCTTGGGGCTATCAGTCAACTGGCTACTTTTCGCTCACAAGTCGTTTTGGAACTCCAGAAGACTTCATGTATTTTGTGAACAAGTGTCATGAAAACGGAATCGGCGTAATATTAGACTGGGTTCCAGCACATTTTCCAAAAGACCCACATGGCCTAGTAGAATGGGATGGCAGTTATCTTTATGAAAATCAGGGCTGGGATAGAATGGAACATAAGTCATGGGGAACAAGAATTTTTGACTATGGCAGAAACGAAGTTCAATCATTCTTAATCAGTTCAGCAACCTTCTTCTTAAGCACATATCACCTAGATGGTCTTAGAGTAGATGCTGTCACATCAATGTTATATCTTGACTATGATAAAGACCCGGGCGAATGGATTCCAAATGCCAATGGTGATAACAAAAATCTAGAAGCGATAGCATTTCTTCAAAAATTAAACACAGTTGTTTTAACAGAGTTTCCAAACACGCTCATGATAGCTGAAGAGTCAACTTCATGGCCAATGGTAACAAAGCCTCACTACATTGGTGGGCTTGGCTTCAATTATAAGTGGAACATGGGCTGGATGAATGATACCCTAAGCTATGTTTCAATAGACCCATTTTTCAGAAAAGACAACCATGAAAAATTAACATTTTCAATGTTCTATGCTTTTTCAGAAAACTTTATTTTGCCAATTTCTCATGATGAAGTTGTGCATGGCAAATGTTCGCTGTTAAACAAAATGTATGGTGAATATAATCAAAAGTTTGAGCTCATGAGAACATTTTTAATGTATATGTATGCTCACCCAGGCAAAAAGCTAACATTCATGGGCAATGAGTTTGCGCAATTTGATGAGTGGAATCATAATAAGGGCATAGACTTTATGCTTCTAGACTATAAAACTCATGGAAATATGCATAAGTTCACCAAAGACTTAAACAATTTATATTTGTCAAGCAGTGAGCTTTATGAAATTGACTATTCATGGCAGGGCTTCAAGTGGCTCACATCTGACGATAGAACAAACAATGTTGTTGCCTTTGAAAGAAGAAATAAGGCAGGCGAAGCAATAATATGTGTTGCAAACTTCTCGCCAATTCCACACTTTGGTTACAGAGTTGGCGTTCATGCAGGAAAATATATTGAGATATTAAATTCCAATAGCAAAAAATATGGTGGAAACGGAATACTTTGCGGCGATGTTGAAAGTGAAGACGTAAAGGTTAATGGGCTAGATTCATCAATAAAGATAAATCTTCAGCCAAACTCAGCGGTATATTTTAAAAAGAAAAACATTTCGCTAACAATCAATACAAAGTTTTTAGAAGACACAAAGCTTAAACATAGCTCAACCATAGAGGCAAAAAAAATTGTAACAAAAATAATAGAGGCAAAAAAGTTGGGCAGTGAAGAAAAGCCAAAAGAAAGCATAGAAACAAACGAAGTGCCTCAGCAAACAGAAGTTGTTGTTTCACAGCAAATAGCAGAAAAAAATGAAGAAACACAACAAATAACAGAAAATGTATTAAGTGTCTCAGAAAATGAAAATTCAGTTTTGCCAGTTCGTGGCAGGGGCAGACCAAGAAAGCCAATAGACCCAGAATTGGCAAATAGGCCAAAAAGGAATCGTGGCAGACCAAGAAAACCAATAGATCCAGAGGCAGCAAACAGGCCAAAAAGGAATCGTGGCAGACCAAGAAAACCAATAGACCCAGAGTTGGCAAACAGACCAAAAAGAGGTCGTGGCAGACCAAAAGTCCAAAAATAAAAAGAGTTAAAAGCTCAAAAAAAAATGGAGAATTATGGAAAAAACAATAAAAAATTCAAAAACAAAAACTGAAGCAAACAAGGAGAGCCCCAAAAAAGTAGAAAGCAAAATCAAAAAAAGAATTTTGTTTGTAGCATCAGAGGCACAACCATTTTGTGCAACAGGCGGCTTAGCTGACGTGTGCGGAAGTTTGCCAAAGGAAATTGTGAGGGAAAACCCAGAGTTTGAAATCCGCACAATAATTCCGCTATACAGCAACATACCAAGTTGTTTCAGAAAAGACTTCAAATATTTAGGGCATATATATGTAACTCTTTCATGGCGAAAGGAATATTGTGGAGTTTTTGAGTATGATTATCAAGGAAGCAAGTATTACTTTATAGATAATGAGAAATACTTTAAAAGAGATGGCGGAGAATATGGCTATCTTGATGACGGCGAAAGATTTGCATTTTTCTCAAGAAGTGTGCTAGAAATTCTGCCAACAATAAACTATTTCCCAGACATCATTCATGTCAACGATTGGCAATCAGCGCTTGTTCCAACATACCTAAAAACTTCAGAGTGGGATGAGCGATACAAAAACATAAGAACAATCCTCACCATTCACAATATCATTTATCAAGGCAGGTTCGGAAGCCACATTCTTGGCGACGTGCTTGGTGTAGACCAAAAATATGCAGGCATCTTAACATATGATAATGATGTCAACATTTTAAAAGGAGCAATAGTCACTGCAGACAAAATAACAACCGTAAGTCAAAGCTATGCAGAAGAAATCAAAACTCCAGAGCATGGTGCAGGTCTTCATGAAATCGTAAAGCAAAATGCTTATAAACTAAAAGGCATTTTAAATGGTCTAGATTATGAATTTTATAATCCAGAAACAGATAAAGTAATCTACACAAATTACAATGCTAAAAGCTTAAATTTAAAAGCAAAAAACAAAGAGCTTTTGCAAAAAGAGTTTGGGCTAGAAGTTAGCCCAGACAAGCCAATACTTGCATTTTGTTCAAGAATGAATGTTCATAAAGGCTTTGATATGATAAAAAGCTGCATAGAAAAACTAATTTATGAATTAGATCTTCAGTTTGTTGGCGTAGGTTCTGGAGAAAGAGAATATGAAGACTTTTTCAGATATCTAAACAACAAATATCCAGGCAAGGTTCATATTTCACTTGGTTATAGCCTAGAGATTGGCAAAAAAATATATTCTGGTGCAGATATATATTTAATGCCATCAATCACAGAGCCATGTGGACTAAGTCAAATTGTCGCAAGCAGATATGGTGTTATTTCAATCGTCAGAGAAACTGGCGGGTTAAAAGACACAATCAAAGACTTTGGTTGCCCAGGCGGTGGAAATGGCTATACATTCAGGAACGCAAATGTCGGAGATTTAGAATATTCTATAAGAAGAGCAGTTAAAGACTATAGAGATAAAAATGGCTGGGAAGAAAAAGTCAAAAAAGTAATGTCTATAGACTTCAGCTGGAAAAACACAGCAAAACAATATATTGATACATACAATGAATTATAGGAGAAATTATGTTAACAAAAGCACAACAAAATTTGGCAGAAGAAGAACTAAAAGCATACCTACTCAGCTACTATGGTGTTAGTATAAGTGAAGCAACAAACAAGCAATTATATCTAGCACTTGCCAAAGTAACAAATGCGATATTATTTGCGAAACGTGGAAAAATAATGAACGAAAAAAATCGTGAAAAAAAAGTTGTTCATTATATGTCCATAGAGTTTTTGCTTGGTAGAAGTTTAAGAAATAATCTTTGGAATTTAGGTCTAGAAGAAACATTTAAAGAACTTTTAAATAAGTCAGGCAAAAACATAAGCGAAGTTTATGATGAAGAGCAAGATGCAGGGCTTGGAAACGGCGGTCTAGGAAGGCTTGCAGCGTGTTATCTAGATTCTCTTGCAACCCTTGGATATTCTGCTGTTGGTCATACAATTAAGTATGAATATGGTCTCTTTAAGCAAAAAATCAAAGACGGAAAGCAAGTTGAAGAGTCTGACAGGTGGCTAGACACTGGTGATGTATGGTTAAATAAAAGAGAAGATCAAACAGTAGAGGTCAGCATTGGTGGAAAATTAATTCAGCATTATGATGAGTCAAAGGGACTATACTATGAAGCTGTAGAAGAAACCAAGGTTCGTGCAATTCCATATGATATGCTCATTAGTGGTTACAATTCAAACACTTCGTCTGTTTTAAGACTTTGGGAAGCAAAGGCAGAAGAAGATATGGATTTAAGGCTCTTTAACATGGGCGAGCATGAAAGTGCGCTCAAAAATGACGCTTTGGTCAATAGAATAAATAAAATCTTATATCCAGCAGACAATAATGAAAATGGAAAAGTGCTAAGGCTTATTCAAGAATACTTTTTGGTGTCTGCGTCAATGCAAAACATATTAAACAACTATTTTGCACAGCACGATAGTTTAAGTAGTTTTCCAGAGCTTTTGTCCGTTCACATCAACGACACTCATTGTGCATTCTGCATTGCAGAGTTAATGAGGCTGTTAATAGACAAATATAATTTTGGTTGGGAAGCAAGTTGGAATGCAATCAAAAAAACAATAAGTTACACAAATCACACAATTTTAAGTGAAGCCCTAGAAGTTAAAAACATGATAAGAATTGAAAAATATATGCCAAGAATAGCTTTAATTCTTCGTGAATTAGACAGAAGGTTCAGAATAGAACTTGGTGAATTTTTCAAAAATGATTCAAAAAAAATAGAAGAGCTTGCAATTGTTAGTGGAAACAATGTATACATGGCAAATTTGTCAATTTATGCAAGTCACAACATTAATGGTGTTGCCGAAATTCATAGTCAAATCTTGCAAACAAGACTGTTCAAAGATTATGCCATTTTATATCCAATGCGTTTTAAAAATGTCACAAATGGCGTAACACATCGCAGATGGCTTTCTCAATCAAACCCACTACTTAGTGATTACATAAAATCACTTATTGGTGATGGTTTTTATGAAGATGCCACAAAACTAGAAAAGCTTAAAGAGTTTGAAAATGATGAAAGCGTGCTAAACAAAATTGCAGAAATCAAGTTCCAAAACAAGCAAAGGCTAGCAGACTATGTTTTAAAAACACAGGGCATAGAAATTGATCCAAATGCAAGGTTTGACATTCAGGTCAAAAGAATACATGAATACAAAAGGCAACTATTAAATGTATTAAAAATAATATATTTAATGTGTCAAATTCGTGAAAATCCAACAGAAGAAGTAACTCCTCAAGTGTTCATTTTTGCAGGCAAAGCAGCATCAAGCTACAAAGTTGCAAAAAGAATAATAGAGCTAATCAATCATTTAGCAAAAGAAATAGATGAAGACCCACAACTCAGTGGCAAAATTAAGGTAGTGTTCTTAGAAAACTACAGTGTAACAATGTCAGAACTTTTAATGCCGGCAACAGAAGTGTCAGAACAAATTTCACTTGCAGGCAGAGAGGCTTCAGGAACCGGCAACATGAAAGCCGTGCTAAACGGAGGTCTCATGCTTTGCACAATAGATGGTGCCAACATAGAAATCTGTGATCATTGTGGGCATGAAAATATGTTTGAGTTTGGCTTAACTGCTGAAGAAGCAGAAAAAATAAAAAGCCGTGGCTATAATGCAATGGAATACTACATTGGCAATGAAAACATCAGAAAGGTCATAGACAAGCTTGGCTCAGGCATTGGCGGAGAAAGGTTTGATGATGTGGTAGACTATTTGCTTGGACACTCTACAAACAGAGATGTATATCTTTGCCTTGCAGACTTTGATGCATATATTGAGGCTCACTTTAAGATGGATAAGGTCTATAAAGATAAGAGCGAGTGGAACAAAAGGTCACTTCACTCAATTGCGTCAATGGGATATTTTGCTTCAGATAGAAGCGTTCAAGAATATGTAGAAAAAATTTGGCATCTTGCTAAAAACGAAGAATAATAGGCAAAGGGGGACTGTATGGAAAGTTTAGCCTACTTTGACCCTTTGCTTTTTAAATGTCCAAAGGGTGCAATAACAAAAGGCACAGAAGTTCAGTTCAAAATAGAAGTAAACTTAGATTGTGTTTGCAATGAAGCATATTTAATGCTTAGGGAAGATTCCAGCTCAGACTATAGCTACATTCCAATGGTCAGGGAAGAAAATTTCTTTTATGTCACGGTTCCGTTTAAGACGCATGGTCACTTTTGGTATAATTTTAAATTAAATTATAATGATTTTTCAAAATATTTAAGCAAAACATACAACACTTTTTCCGAGGTATCAGATCAAAAAGGTGAAGACTTTTTGCAGCTCGTAACAGAAAAAGAGTATGAGTGCACAAATTCGCTTCAGGGCGGAATAATCTATCAAATCATGGTTGATAGGTTCTGCAAGGTTGGAGAGGTTCAAACAAGAGAACCATTAATTTTAAGAGACGATTGGGGCGGTGCAATAAAAAAGAATACAGAAAACCCACTAATAATCAACCTAGAAGTATTTGGCGGAAACTTTGCTGGAGTAGAAAGCAAACTCAGCTTTTTAAAAGAGCTTGGTGTTACCACAATATATTTCAATCCAATCAGCATGGCAAATAGCAATCACAAATATGACACAGCAGACTACAATCACGTAGACCCAATGTATGGTTCAGACCAAGACTTTGCAAATTTGGTTAAAAAGGCAAAAGAAAAAGGGATAAAAATTGTTTTAGATGGAGTATACAATCACACAGGCAGTGACAGTGTATATTTCAATAAAAATAAAAGGTTCCCAACTCTTGGTGCATACAACAGCAAAGAGTCACGATACTATGATTGGTATGATTTTGATAATTATCCAAACAGCTATGGCAGTTGGTGGGGAATAGATACTCTTCCACATATTAAGCATAATAGCCAAGAGTTCCAAGATTTTATTGCTGGTGAAGGTGGCGTCATTGAAAAATATATGAAAATGGGCGTTGCGGGCTTCAGGCTAGATGTTGTTGATGAAATAACCGACGAGTTCACAAAAAAAATCTCAGAGCGAGTAAGGTCTTTTGGCAAAGACGCTCCAGTCATTGGCGAGGTTTGGGAAGACGCTTCAACAAAAACAAGCTATTCTGCCAGAAGAAAATATTTCACAGAAAACGAACTAAATTCAGTAATGAATTATCCGGTTAAAGAGTCAATAATAAATTATTTAAGAAGTAAAGAGCCCTATGACTTGCATTCAACATTAAGGATGCTATTAAATAGTTATCCAAAAGTGGTGTTAGACAATCTCATGAATTTTTTAACAACTCATGATACGGGCAGAATTTTCTCAGAAATAAAGTCAATCACAAATGGAGATGCAGAGCTAGCATTAACCTATTTAAAAATTGCAACAATAATAATGTTCACACTCCCAGGGGTTCCTTCAATATTTTATGGTGATGAATATGGAATGGAAAATAACGACGGCAGCTCAAGGGGCTGTTATGATTGGAAAAATTATAACAACGACATTTTTAAGTGGTATAAAAAGCTCACAAAAATAAGAAAACTTCCAGTGTTCAAAGATGGCGAACTTAACATTCTGTTTGCAAAAAACGGAAAATTTATTTTTGAAAGATATTCAAAAACAGAGCACATAATAGTTCTAACAAACCTAAAAGAGTCAGAACTAGACATAAACTTAAACTCATCTTTTCTTTCTTTGTTAACCGATAAAAAGGTAGAAAGCTTTAAACTAAGGCAAAATGAAATAGAAATTTTATATGAAAAAAGGTAAACATAAAATTGTTTACCTTGTTTTTTTATACTCAAAATAATAAAAATAATACATTTTAACTATATTTTATAAATATTGTTTTAGCTTTGTTAATTAAAAACTTTTTATATTTTTTTGGATCTCTTCTAATGTTGCTACTGCTAATATTAATTTTAGAGCGGTCAAAACCAACAAAACAAATTTCAGGAAAAGTCTGTTTGCTAATTTCCAAAAAATTTTCATCCACAAACCAAGTGCAAAAGTGGTGCCCAGTTGTGGCAAAAAGACATTTTTTCCAATTATCTAAGTTTTCAGGATAAGCTTCAAGCATACCTTGTTTTAGTGTTTTAACCTTAATGTTTTTGTTTTGCTTAAAAATTTCGCTAAGCCATTTCGCTCTTGTTTTTGGAGAAATAAAGCAAATCCCCGCATCCTTGCAAAGTTTGTGAGAGCGGTTTTCACTGTCAGCAACCACAACAAAAAGCCTGTCACAATTCTTTGCACAATCAAAAATTTTATCAATGTGTCCCAAATGTGGCGGCAAAAACTTTCCAATAAACAACCCATAAACTTTATTTCTTTGTCTCATGCTTTTTTCCTAGTGCTAAAATCCAATTATAAAAAACTTCAATCAGCTGTCAATTTTATCAAAATTTTCATAATAACTTGCCTTAAAAAAACTTGCAATTTTTAAGTATAAAAAAATAATATAATATTTAAAAAAAATTGTAAATAAAAAGCAATAACATTTAATTTATTCCCAAAGATTTTTAGGATAAATTTCTTTATTAATAAGTTTCAAAATTTCAGCTTTCACAAAGTCAAGGTCTTCAAAATAAGTTAGCCCCAGCCATTTAGATGGTGAAAAAATAGTTCTAACAAAGCATTCATTGTTTTTTACTGCCTCAGAAACAACGCTTGGCAAAAAAAACTCACTATTCATAGGGTCAATATTTAGGTCATTTAAAAATTTAAAAAATGCCGCATCAACAAATTCAAAAATTTTAGGCGTAAAGCCAAATAGGTTCATAGAAACTTTTGTTTCAGGTTCAATAAAACAATTTTCAAAACTCAGCAAGTTTGTGGAAAAGAGTTTATTGTCTTTTCTTTCAATTTTGCATTCTTCAATGTCAGTCAAAAACCCATTATTAGTTTTGCAAACACCTCTTTTCACATCGCCACTAGGCGAAAGTGTGCTAATAACATCAAAAAGAATCATTCCAAATTGGTTTTCATCTTTGTTTTGCTTCAAAAAGTTTGCAATAAGCATAAAAGATTCTCTGCCATAAAAGTCGTCTGCATTAATCACAACAAAAGATTCGTGAATAATATTTTTGAGCAAATAAACAACGTGTCCCGTTCCAAGGGGTTTACTTCTGCTTGCAAATCTTAAATATTTTTTATTTATCTCCTCATTTTCCTGAAAAACATAAGTCACTTTAATTTTCTTGGCAATTCTGTTTCCAATAGATTCTTTAAAAAGACTCAGATTTTGTTTGCGAATAACAAAAATAACTTCGCTAAAACCAGACAAAATAGCATCATAAACAGAATAGTCTATCAAAAAATTTCCTTGCTCATCAATGGGCTGAAGTTGTTTAAGCCCTCCAAATCTGCTGCCCATCCCAGCAGCCATAACAACTAAAACCATATTTTCTCCTAATTCATACTATGAGCTATGTGTTTTAGTCGTGCGAAACATTTTTAAACTTTTATTTTGAATTATTTAAGGTTTGTGATAAAATAATAAAACAAGGAGAAATTATGAAGTTTTTAGTAGCAAGTGACATTCATGGCTCAGCAGAGGGAGCAAGGGCAATAGCAGAAAAATTTGTCAAAACAGGCGCAGATAAAATTATAATTTTAGGTGATATATTATATCATGGACCAAGAAACGCCCTTCCAGAGACATATAATCCAATAGAAGTTGCACAAGTTTTGAATGAAATATCAAAAAATATTATTGCCATAAAAGGAAATTGTGATGCCGAAGTAGACCAAATGGTCTTAAATTTTTCTCTAAGCGATAGTGCCATAATAATGCTAAATAATAGAGAAGTTTTGCTCACACATGGTCAGCACATAAATCCAGAAAAACCTGCAAAAATAGCAGATGGAGCAGTGGTTTTATATGGTCATTTCCATAAAATAAGCAAAAATATAATAAATAATGTGGTTTATATCAATGTTGGAAGCATAGCAATCCCAAAGGGAGAAACCGTAAAATGTTATTCGCTTTTAGATGAAAATGGCATAAATTTTTATGATTTAAATGACAACTTAATAAAAAGTTTTGACTTTAGTCTTTAGGGATATAAAAAATAATTTTGTTAAAAACACTTGAAATTTTTATAAGTGTTGTGATAATATAATTGTAACCATAAAGAGCACATGAGGGACAGCCCCGTAGATTGTGCAGCAACCTGCTTAGTTTGTGCAAGGTGCTAAAGGCTGAACTATGGTAACACACTCCCTTTAGCCCATCTGAAAAGATGGGCGTTTTTCTTGCAAAAATTTCTTTACAAAGCTTAAAACGAATATATAATAAAAATAAGGCTTATAATGATTAAAAAAGGTTAGCTTTGGGTGAAAAGGTGAAAAGAGAAATAAATCAAAATGAAAAAGAAAACTTAAACTCTCCAGAAGAAGAAAAGAGGGTTTATTTTGTTATAGACATGAAGTCTTTCTTTGCTTCAGTAGAGTGCAGTGAAAGGGGAATAGATCCATATAAGTCATGCTTGGTTGTTGCAGACCCAGCAAGGGGAACCGGCGGAATCTGCCTTGCAGTTTCACCAAAAATGAAGTCACTCGGCGTTCCAAACAGATGCAGGCTCTATGAAATTCCAAAGGAAATAGATTATATCATTGCAAAACCCCAAATGAAAAAATATATAGATTATGCTGCAGAAATTTATGGAATATATTTAAAATACATAGACAAAAAAGATATTCATGTATATTCAATAGATGAGTGTTTTATTGATGCAACAGACTATTTAAAATTATACAAGTTAAAAGCAAAAGAGTTTGCGATAAAGCTTATGAATGAAATTTATAGCAAACTACAAATTCCGTCATCTGCGGGCATTGGTTCCAATTTATATTTAGCAAAAATTGCGTTAGATATCACAGCAAAAAAATCGCCAGATCGCATAGGCTGGTTAACAGAAGCAAAATACAAAGAAACACTTTGGAACCATACTCCAATAACAGATTTTTGGCAAATTTCAGATGGCACAGCAAAAAGGCTAAGCAAGCTTGGCATTCACAATATGGCAGACCTTGCTCATACTGACGAAAATTCAATTTACGAAGCCTTTGGTATAAATGCGGAGCTATTAATTGACCATGCTTGGGGAAGAGAGAGTTGCTTAATTTCAGATATAAAGTCATATAAGCAAAAATCAAAATCAATAGGAAATTCACAAATTCTCCCATGCAATTATGATTATAAAAGTGCAAAGCTTGTGCTGAGTGAAATGATACAAAATGGGTGCTACGAGCTTGCAAAATATCATTATGTCACCAGCGCAGTATACATCACTATTGGCTATGGCGACAGAGAGACCAAATCATCAAAAGGCACTGCAAGGCTAGGCTCCACAACAAACCTCTATAGGTTAATTGCAAACTCCGCAGAAGACTTGTTTGAAAGAATAGCAAATAAGGGAAAAATGATAAGAAGAATAAGTTACGAGTTTCTAAATTTGCAAAATGAAGAAAAAGAGCAGTATGATTTTTTTACAGACCTTGCAGAGATAAAGAAAGAAAAAAAGTTAGTTAAAAGTGTAATAGACATTCAAAAAAAGTTTGGAAAAAATGCGGTGTTAAAGGGCATAGATTTGCAAAAAGATGCAACGCAAAAAGAAAGAAACAAATTAATAGGGGGTCATAATAGTGGAGAGAACTAAAATGCCCAGAGGCGACAGAGCAAAACAATTCATGCCCTTTGATGCACTAAAGGGTTTAAAGCAAGCCTTAAGAGAAAAAGAGATAGAACATGAAAGTGGCAATTTTCCAGAGCTTTCAGATGATGAAATAAAGCAAATTTCAGAAACATTGTTAAGGCTTTGCAGTGAAGATGAAGTTAAACTTTCATATTACGAAAATGGATATGTTTTAAACTTGCAGGGAAAGGCAAGTTTAAAAAAGAATGATAGACTAATAATTGTAAATGGCAAGCAAATAAAGCTAGACATGATAGTATTTATAGAAAAAGTTTAAAACAAGACAAATCATCGCAAAAACACCAAAGTTTCAAAAGTCTCATAATATAGCACAAAAGGAGAATTATGGGAGTATTTTTTGGAACAGATGGCTTAAGGGGCAAATTTAACGATGATTTGTCTTTTTCTATTATTTATAATTGTGGAAACGCTCTTGGCAGCGAAATTTTTGGTGCAAAAATTTTGGTTGGCAGAGACACAAGGTGTTCAGGCAGCTTGGTTTCTCTGGCGTTTGCGTGCGGAGCAATGAATGCTGGAAGCAACATTTGCGATATTGGCGTGTGCCCAACAGCAGGCATTGCCTATCTCACAAAAAAGCACCACTTTGACTTTGGTGTAGTGATAAGTGCCTCACACAATCCAGCAGAGTTTAATGGAATCAAAATTTTTGATAAATTCGGAAAAAAGATAGGTGATAAGATTGAAGAGCGATTAGAAAAAAAGTTTATGAAACAAACAACAGTTTCGTTTGATGAAGTCGGTCATTATGATTTTTACCCAAAACTTGTTCAGGATTACGAAAAGTTCTTATCAGATTTATTTGATTTTTCGTTAAATGGAAAAAAGGTTGTTTTAGATTGCTCCAATGGTGCAAGCTACAAAATTGCCAAAAAGGTCTTTAAAGAAAAGGGCGCAAAATTATATATGATAGGTGCAAATCCAAGCGGACTAAACATCAATCGTGGGTGTGGTGCACTTCACACTGAAAAACTTCAAGAAATGGTAAAAAAGCAGGGCGCAGATTTTGGCTTTGCATTTGATGGCGACAGTGACAGACTGATTGCTGTTGATGAATGTGGAAAAATAATCACAGGCGACGAGCTAGTTTATGTTTTTGCCATGCATTATAAATCTCATGGAAAATTGCTTTCACCAACGGTTGTTGGAACAAGGCACACAAACATGGGTGTTGAAAAGGCCCTAAAGGCTCAGGGAATAGAGCTAATCAGAACCGATATTGGCGACAAATATGTCAATAGCATGCTGGTTGAAAAAGATTTGCTAATCGGTGGTGAGCAATCTGGTCATGTAATTGTAAGGGATTTGCTTTCAACTGGCGACGGAATTTTAAATGCACTGCTTCTTTCTTCAATCATAACAGAAAAAAATGTAAAGCTTTCCGAGCTAACAAACATAAGGCTCAGTGTTCAAACAAACATAAACATAGAAGTAAAAGATAAGCTCAGGGTAATAAATAGTGAAAAACTATCATTGCTCACGGCAGAGTGTGAAAAAAAACTAAGTGACGGCAGAGTCATGATTAGGGTATCAGGAACCGAGCCATACATAAGAATAATGGTTGAATCACTAAATCAAGAGGTTTCAAAAAAGGTTGCAAATGAAATTGCCGAGTGTGTAAGGCAAATAGACAAAGAAGAAAATCAATGTGCGGAATAGTTGGTTATATAGGAAACAAACAAAAGGCAAATTATTTAATAGACAAACTCTCATTGTTAGAATATAGGGGTTATGATTCAGCTGGTTTTGCAAACTTAAATAATGGAAAAATAACCTATAAAAAGAAGACAGGCAGAATAATAAATTTAAGACAAGAAATAAGCAGCAACTTATCAGTAAGCTGTGCAATAGCACACACAAGGTGGGCAACTCATGGCAAGGTAACAGAAACCAACTCACATCCACATCTATCTGCAAAAAATAGTTGGGCAATAGTTCATAATGGAATAATAGAAAACTATGAAGAGTTAAGGTTAAAGCTTAAAGAAAAGCCAGTCAGTGACACAGACACCGCTGTCATAGCAGAGATGGTTGAAGAGCAAAATGTTCAAACAATAAAAGATTTCATTCAAAGCTTTAGTGGTGTTGTTGGCAGTTTTGCTATTGCAGCGGTTTGCAGCAAACTTGAAAAAACCATGTTTCTTGCAAGGCGAAAAAGTCCACTGTTTGTGGCAAAAAATAGTGTTGGAGATTTTTTAGTCGCTTCAGATCCAATTTGTTTTAAAGATTTTTCCACAGACTATTATTTGTTTGAAGATGACGAGTTCGGAATAATCTCAGATGGAAAAATAAATTTTTATAATATTGATGGTGAAGAAATAAAGAAAACAAAGTTAAATTTAAGTGGCTTGTTTGAAAGTTACGGAAAAAACGGACATTCGTCGTTCATGATGAAAGAGATTTTTGACGAGGCAGAAGCACTAAAAAACCAAGTGGCATACTACAAAAATCAAAATCTGTTTGAAGCTTTAGGAAGCGAGTTTTTAAGTTCGTTTAAAAGAATAAAACTCATAGGTTGTGGAACAGCCTATCACGCAAGTGAAATTGGAGCAAGATACTTTCAAAAATTGCTTAAAATTCCAGCATCAGCAGACTATGCCAGTGAGTTTATTTATAACACTCCGCTGCTTGACGATAGCGAAACGCTCTTTATTTTTGTCAGTCAAAGTGGTGAAACTGCCGACACGCTCGGTGCACTAAAGCTTGCAAAGGGCATAAATGCAAAGTGTGTGTGCTTAACCAATGTTCTATATTCTTCGCTTGCAAGGCTTTCAGATATAGTGCTTCCAGTCTGTGCAGGCGTAGAGGTTGCTGTGGCGTCAACCAAGGCATACACGTGTCAGCTTTCAGCTCTATATATGCTTGCTTCGCATCTAAAAAATATAAAAGAAAACTCTAGCATAAATTTCTATGATGACATTTTAAAAGTCTCAGAAAAAGTGCTTAAACTTAACTTTCAAAAATTAAACAATATTGCAGCTGATTTAAAAGATTGCAAAGAGTGCATTTTTATTGGAAAGGATATAGACTATATAACGGCCAAAGAGGCATCATTAAAACTAAAAGAAACAACCTATATAAATTCTTCTTCATACCCATCCGGAGAGCTTAAGCATGGCTATCTTGCACTGGTTGAAGAGGGGACAAAAGTTTTTGCCATTGCCTGTGAAAAAGACTTAAACATAAAAACAATTAATTCGGTCAAAGAGGCGGAAGCAAGGGGTGCCAAAATAACAATTCTCACAAATGATAGTGGGCAAAAAAATGAAGATAATGTAATTTTCTTTGAAGAGCAAAATGAGCTGTTGCTTCCAATTTTGTCAATAGCTCCAATTCAATATCTTTCATGCAAAACAAGCGAGCAAAAAGGCATAAATCCAGATCGTCCTCGCAACCTTGCAAAAAGCGTAACAGTTGAATAAATAAAGCAAAAATTTCATTATATAATCTTAAATAATTATTTTGAAAAGGAACATATTTTTGATATAATTGTTTTAGGAGAAAAATATTATGATAGTTAATGATGATGAAATTTTATTTGCAAAAGTAAAAGAAAATGCACAAATCCCAAGCAAAAAAGAAGAAGATGCCGGCTATGATTTTTATGCGTGTTTTGAAGAAGATTTCTTTGTAATAGAAGCTCTTTCAACAAAGGCGGTTCCAACCGGAATTGCAACAGCTTTTTCAAAAAAATATTATGCACAGGTTGAAGAGCGTGGCAGCACAGGCAAAGTCGGAATGAAAAAATCCTCTGGAGTAATAGACTCAGGCTATAGAGGAGAGTGGTTCATAATGACCTACAACGCCAACAACAAGCCTTTAATCATTTCAAAAATCCCAGCAGAAGAGCTTGCAGAAACATTTGAATTTAATGGCAAAACCTACAATAAAAATGAGGTCGTGATATATCCATATTCAAAAGCAATTTGCCAAGTGGTTATGCATGTGCTTCCAGAACTAAAATCAAAAGAAGTTTCATATGACGAAATTTTAAAGTATGAATCAGAAAGAGGTTCGTCATGTCTAGGAGCGTCAGGCAAATAAACATACAAGATAGCGTTGCTATCTTGTTTTTTGTTTAGAAAATTTATTTGACTAAGCTTGCAAAATTTAATATATTATATTTACAAATAAATTTGGTTAGGAAATAATATGGGAAAGATATTCATAGAAAAAAAAGAGATAAAATATAAGGTTCAAGAAACGGTTGAAGACACTTCTTTTGAGATAATCAACGGAAGCTATGAAGAGGTCACAAAGCTCAGCAGAAAATATAAGTCAGACATATATTCATACATAGACTTCAATGTTCTTTTTGCCATGGAAAATCTTTTTGATGAATATTACACAAAAATCATACTTTTTAATGATGAGCAAAAAGTTGGATACAATTTGTTAAGTCTTCCAAGCAATCTAGACATATCTGTCAAAAGGGTTGCACCAAAAAACTTTTTGGTTCTTGGCATAAACAAAGACCAAGGGCAAAAAGGTCAAGCAAGTTTTTGCACCTTAAAGTCAGATGGTACAGTCAATGAAGTCACAATAAACTTTAACTACATAAATCAATACAAGGTGATTGAAAAAAGATATTTCCTGCTTAATTTCATAGAGGTTTTTGAAGATGGAAATGCAGAAGCTGGCGAGTCGTTAAAAAAGAGATATGTAAACAATATTGCGGTATATAGAAATGACGGCTCAATCTTAACAGTTTTAGTTGAAGAAAATCTAAAGTCAAAAAGAGAGCTTGTCTGCGATATTAAGGACGATATTTTGTTAATCTATTATAAGGATGACGGCTCAGTTGTTCGCAAAATTCCAGTATCAGAAATAGTTTTAACCCATGAAACAAAATAATAAAAAAATAAAAATAAATTAAAAAAATAATAATAAATGAAACTATTATTTATTTGATTTATTTTTTTTATTATATTAAAATATTATTATTAAATTTAGTAAATGTAAATTAAAGGAAAATCCCATGGAAATTGAAGAAACAGAAGAAGTCTTAGCTTCAGAAACTGCTGAAAAAGTCAGTGAAGAGCAAGCGGTCACAGAGCAAGCAGAAAGCTTAAATGAAGAAGCTTTAATTAATAATGAAGAAGTTTCTTTGTCTGAAGAAATTAAAGTTTCACAAAATTTAGAAGAAGAAAATAGTGAAAATAATTCAGAGGCTGAAGAAAGTGCAGAAGATGAAGAAATAGAGTTCACAAGAATAGTTGGTCTAGATGTTGCAAATTCCACATTAAAAATTTGGACAGACGAGCTTAACTTAAAATATGTAAACACGATTCGTGAAATAAATGATGCGGGACTGGTATATTCTTTCCGCACAGATTATCAGATGTATGTTTATGGCAAACAAGTTTATGAAGTTGGCTTAGTGTCAGCCACAGGTTCTGGTGGCAGAGGCACCGCAAGATATGGTTCAGAGCAATATAAAACAGAAGCGTTAATAGGCATTGCATCATGCTTAAAAGAAATAGAAAATCTTTCAGAAAACGAGGTTCTCAGGGTTGTGACAGGCGTGCCAAGCAACCTTGCAAGAAATCAAAAGATTATCGGAGCAATCAAACAAATGCTTCTTGGCAATCATGAAATAAAGTCAGTAACATGGGATAGCGTCAAGCCAATAAAATTTAAGATTGCAGAAGTCATTGTTGTGCCACAACCGCTCGGCACCATGTATGATTATGTATATGATAAAGAGGCAGATGCTTTAAATGAAAAACTATTAGATCAAAGGGCAATAGTAATAGACATTGGCTGGGGAACAACAGACATTGCGATTCTAGAAACTGCCAGAGTGCGATCAACTTTCAGTTTCGACATTGGCACATCAGATTATATTTCAGATTTGCAAGAAGAAGTCAACATGGTCATGCCAGAAGCGAGCATATTTTCACTTTCAGCGCATGAGTTAGATTTGTGTTTGCTAGATTCCCCAGTTGTAGAAACTCCGTTTGGAGAGTTTGATTTGTCGTCTTATTCAGAAAAGCACAAAAAAAATCAAGCCAAAAGAGTTTATCAAGAGGTCATGGGTCTGGGGTTAGAGTTCAATAAATTCTATAAAATCATATTAACAGGTGGCGGAGCGCTATTATATGAAGAGTATCTCCGTGAATTATTTAATGATCCAAGGCTCATAATTCAAGAGAACGCAGTCATGGCAAATTGCCGAGGTTTTTGGCTGCTTGGCAATTATTAATAAAAGGAGAAATATATGACAATAAATGAACTAGAGCAAGCAATAAGAAACCTAATTGCGTCGCAGCCAGAAATTTCATCTGGTTCAAATTCTGGTGTAATAAATAGTGCGTTGTCGTTAATTTATTCATATAGAGAGCTTGCATATAAAGTTCAAAATCATCCAGAAAAAGATGCCTTAAAGGTCAACATGACAAATCAGTGTGTGGGGCTAGAGTCTGCACTGGTCATTTCTGTTTGTCAAGTAATGCAAGAAAGGGGCATAAATTTAATGCTATATGCTCCAACAAGTCAGTTTGGCATAAACAGTTATGGTGGCACAGCTTTTGGTTCAGAAACAAAAAATTGGGCACAGCAAAATGTGTCTTTCGTTCAAAACAACACTTCTGCACAAAGCTCTGATTTCTTAGACTTGTCAGAACAAAAGGCAAAAGAAGATTATGAAGATTTGTCAAAAGTCTTTTCCGATGAAGAACCAGAAGAAGAGTCAGAAATCCTTTCTGAGCCAGAAGAAAATGTAGAAGAAAATAACAGTGGCAGTTTAGAGCCAGAAATAGATAAAAACTCAAAAGAGCCTGAATTGCAAAGCGAAAATGCAGAGCCAGCAGTGCAAAATCAGGAAGAAAAAAACGAGCCTAATTCTCCAGTAGGCAAGGCATCCGGAAGAGATTATCTTCTAGAATTATTAAGAAAATAAAACGCCATCAAACAAGATGGTGTTTTTTTATTTTCAAAAAACATAAATAATTTTATTTGTCTAGCAAAATACTAGTTTTAGGAGAAAGATAAGTGGCAGGACAAAAAAAGAAAAATTTAAGACAAGAAATAGCAGGACAAATAAACAAAGATTGTCAAATAGCAGAAACCACCTTAAAGGTCGGAAGAAAAACAATCTCAATTTTTTATATAGAAAGTTTAATAGACAAAGCTCTCTTTGCAGAGGGCATTTTAGCGCCGCTTGAAAAACTTGCAAGACAAACCAAATCCACGCAGGGACTAAAGCAAAAAATCATGCAAGAAATAGTTTCAATTTCTTCTGTCACAGAAAGTGAAGAGCCTCAAAAAATAATAGACAACATTTTGTCAGGCTTTGCAGAAATCGTTTTAGACGATGCGGCAATAGATTGTCCAATATTTGGAGTAGAAAAAAGGGGCGTAGAAGAGCCTCCAAACTCAAAAGTAATCAAAGGTCCAAGAGAGGGTTTTGTAGAAGACATATACACAAACACGGGCCTAATAAGAAAAAGAATAAAGTCATTACAGTTAAGGGTTGTTGATGAGTTTGTTGGAGAGAGAACAAAAACGAGAATATCACTTATTTATCTAGAAGATGTTGTTAGACCAGACGTCGTCAAAAATGTTCGTGAAAAGATAAAAAAGATAGACATAGACGCAATCATAGACTCTTACTATATAGAGTCATTCTTAGAAGAAAATAAGCTAAAGTTTTTCAGACGAGTAGGAAACACAGAAAAGCCAGACATATTTTGTGCAAAGGTCTTAGAGGGAAGGGTCGGCATATTAGTTGATGGTTCACCAGTTGCATTAACGGTTCCATTTGTTTTGTTTGAAGATTTGCAGAGTGCTGAAGATTATTACACAATTCCAACCATGGCAACCTTCACCAGAATCATGAGAATTTTCGGCTTAATTTTTGCAATATTAATCCCAGCAGTTTACGTAGCGCTTCAAAGCTACAATTATAGAATTTTGCCCATAAACTTCCTAATAACGCTGCTCAGCAGCATAGAGGGCTTGTCCATCCCGCCACTAGTAGAAATTTTAATAGTCTTGTTTTTGTTTGAGGTCATAACAGAGGCAAGTGTCAGAATGCCAAACTCGCTTGGCATGGCACTGTCAATCATTGGAGCGCTAGCGCTTGGAAACACAGCCGTTGATGCTGGCATAATCTCACCACCAAGCATAGTAATCGTGGCAATTTCAAGTGTCGCCATATACATCATTCCCGACCAAATTGCAGAAACAAGAATATTAAGAATACTCTTCACAGTAATCGGCGGAATAATCGGACTATATGGAGTAGTCGTATCCTTCATAATTCTCACAACCTTCCTTTGCTCAATAGATAGTTATGGTGTTCCATACATGTCGCCAATCGCACCAAGCATAAGAAAAGACAAAAAAGATGGATTCATCAAACAGCCAATAGAGGCAATGAAAGTCAGACCAACATTTTTTGCGGGCAAAGATAAGGTAAGACAAGGGGGCAGAAAGCATGACATCTAAACAATTTTATATAACGCTTTGCATATTCATTGTCTCGCTAAAGGTTCAAAGACTGCCTTGTCTCATGTGCTTAATTCTAGATAATAACACCTATGTGCTTTTCCTGCTATATTTCTTAATAGATTTTTTGTGCATATTGCTTGCACTATTTATTTTAAAGGTTTTAAGAAAAAGAAACTTCCTGCTTTCGCAAAAAAACAAAACCATGGCAGTAATAGTAAAAATAGCACTGCTGTTTGTCGCGCTATACTTCATGCTTCAGGGCACACTTTTCTATGAGGCAATACAAGATTTGTTTTCTCATATTTTGTTTAACAATTTGCCATGGACGCTGTTTAGTTTGCTTCTCATTGCGTGTGTGTTCTATCTCGCACAAAGCGGAATCAAAAACATTGCCAGAAACTTTGAGCTATACTTTTTAATCATAGTAATTTCATATGTCATGCTCGCAATGTTTGGTGGTCTTCATTCAGACTTTTCAACCATTTTGCCATTCCAGTCAATAGAAATCAAAACCACAGCCAAGCATTTTTTAGACTACAACATTTGGTTTGGAGACTTTTTCATAGTTTTGTTTTTGGGTGCAAACTCCAAAAATGTAAAATTAAAGTGGACTCTTTTAACATATATAGTTTCAGCGGCATACGTGCTTTTAATGGTAATAGAATATAATGGAATATATCAATACTATGCGTGCATGCAGTCAAGTCTAATAAGCATGATATCAGAGCAATCAATGCTTGGCATAGACATTGGAAGACTAGATTGGTTCTTCATTTTGGCAACAGAAATAGGCTCAATTCTCAGTTGTGGAATCTGTCTTCACTTTGCCAAAAACTGTCTGTCGCTCACATTTCCAAAAATCAAGTCAAACTACATGCTTATTTTGCTTGTCACCGCGCTATATCTGGTAGATGTGCTATATTTAGTAGACATAAATTCTAAGGTTGAGCTTTTCTATAATTTTGCAGGAATTTTCGCACTGTCAGTAAAGGTGTTGTCGTTAATTTCAATGACCATAGCCAGCCTATATGTAAATCACAAAATCAAAACTTCCAAGTTGCCAAAAGAAGAGGTCAAGGAGGTTATGCAAAATGAATAAGTTTCAGTTGTTTTTAAAAAAGCATATAGCTTTGTTTATTGTAATAGTAATCCTGCTAGTGTTCCCAGTCAGTCTGTCAAGTCAAGCCAAGCTAAGCATGAGAATAATTGTAACAGGCCTTGCAATAGATAAAAATGAAAATGAATACGAAGTCACTGCTCAGGTAGTAAAGTCCACTCCAGGAACAGAGTCCCCAGGCACAAGTGCCAGCATAGACTTTATTTCAGAAAAGGGAGAAACCGTCTCACGAGCACTTTCAAAACTAATGTATAGAACAGGAAAGGTGTCAGCGTTTTCCCACACAAGTTTTGTGGTCATGAGTGAAGATCTCGCCAAAGAGGATGCAACATCTTGCCTAGACATTTTCATCAGAGACAAAATCATTCGCAACTCAGCAATGGTACTCTTTTCAGAAGGCAGGGCCAGCGAAGAAATTCAAAAGACAAAAAACGTAGAGCTTTCCGTTGGGTTAGGTTTGCAAAAAGTATTCTTGTTCAAGCAGGAAGAGAGTGATGGCTTAATGACAACAGTCCTAGAGTTTTTAAATAGAACAAAAATGCATGGTAAAACTGCATTTGCAAGTGTCCTTAGCCTTAGCAGCAATGAAGAGGGAATGTCAGGTTCGTCAGGCGAAGGCGAACAAAACTCGTCAGAAAGCTCTGGTGGAGAAAACGCCAGTGGCGGGTCAGAGGGTGCCAGTGGTGGCTCCACTGGTGGCTCCGGAAGCAGTGCAGGTGGCGGGTCAGGTTCCGCCGGCGGAAGCTCTGGCAGTTCCTCTGTATATTTTCAGGGTAATGCTCCAGTAATGGTTTTTGTAGATGGAAAACTCGCTGGAAAAATCACTGATGAAGAAGAGATTTTAGGGTTCATGCTTTCAAATAAAAAAACAAAAAGGGCAACCATTGCGGTAGAAAACATAAAATTTCCGGGGCTAGAGGATGCAAAGGTGTCAATAAATATTAAAGGAAAAACAGAGAGCATTTGTGTTCGTTTTGAAAATGAAATCCCGTGCGTAGATGTAAAGATAAAAATAAAAGACTCTGAGATAATAGAAATTGTTAGCAAAGCAAAGCATTCAGACACCTTTAATGAAAAATATGATGCCATAGAGCAAGCAATGATAAAACAAGTCACAGCTGCCATTTCAAAAGCCTTTGAAAAATCAAAAACGCTTAAGGCAGATATGTTTAGTGCCTATGAGCACGCTTACAAATATCATTATAACACTCTAAAAAGGTACTATGATTCGCCAGAAGAGTTTATCTCACAGCTAAAGCTAAATATTAGTGTAGAGGTTCAAAAACTAGACTTTTAATTAAAAAAGGCAAAATAAAAATCCACCAAATGGTGGATTTTTGTTTTATAATCTAACCTTGTCCATAATCTTATATAAAACGCTAATAACTGTTGGAGCAGCAAGTGCAAGAACAATAACAAACAAAATATTTTCAAGACTAAGCTTAAAGAAAGCAACTTCAACTCCAAAGAAGGTTGGCCAAGCAAACATACAAGTAAGGCTAAGAGCAAGCATTGCAACAAAAATTGCAACGGTGAAAGCGTTAAATGGTTTGCATAATCTATAAAGCATTGCAAGTCCAGTAAACACAAGTGTCATTGTGGCCATAGAAGATATAATATTCATGTTATATGAAATAGAGCCGTTCACCAAGAAGTTAAACAAATAAATAAGTCCAATGTTCAAAACAAGCGTAATTGCACCAGGCAGTGCGTTTTTAATAAGGTTATAAATAAACTTACCTTCAATCGGTTTATCGTTAGGCAAAAATGCTAAGCAGAATGAAGGAATACCAATAACAAACCATTCAAACAAAAGTGTGTTTGCGGTTGTAAAAGGGTAAGGCTGTTGAAGAATAAGCACCAGCACAGAAAAGACTAATGTGAAGAGGGTTTTCATAAAGAATAGCGAAGAAGACTTCTGAACGTTATTAATAACTTTTCTTCCCTCAACAACGGTGTCAGGCATACTAGAGAAGTCGCTGTTAAGAAGAACCATGTGGCTCACACTGCGAACAGCCTCGTTTCCGCTAGCCATCGCAATAGAGCAGTCAGCTTCCTTAAGTGCCAAAATATCGTTAACGCCGTCACCCGTCATTGCAACGGTGTTGCCATCGCTTTTAATTGTTTTAACAAGAAGCGCTTTTTGCTCAGGCGTAACTCTTCCAAAAACGGTATATTTGTTTGCTGCGGCAATAACTTGTTTGTCGCTAAGTCCGTCAAGGCTAATAAATGCATCAGTGCCTTCAACGCCAACACGCTTAGCAATTTCAGAAACTGTCAAAGGGTTGTCGCCAGAAATAATCTTAACTTTAACGCCATTGTTTTTAAACCAAGCAATAGTGTTTGCTGCATTTTCTCTAATGTGGTCTTCCAAAATAATAATAGCAATAGCATCTCTTTGTTCAGGAAGCGAGTCTTTAACAATAGGTTTAGCAGAGTGAGCTAAAAGCAAAATTCTATAGCCGTCCTTAGAATATTGTTCAACCATTTTCTTAAGTTTTTCATCTTTCATCTTAGGCAAAACAAATTCAGGTGCACCCATAATATAAGTGCCAGCATTTTCAAAAGTCACAGCTGAAAGTTTTCTGCTAGAGCTAAAAGGAAGGGTTGTCACAGGATTAAGTTCTTTGTTAAAGCCAAAATAGTTAATAAGTGCTTGGCTGGTTTGGTTGTTGTCACCAAGAGCAGATAGCATAGAGCCCATAATTCTTTTAATTGTGTGGTCTGTGCTAGTAAGCTGAACACAGTTATAAACTTTCATTGTGCCGTCAGTGATAGTTCCAGTTTTGTCCAAACACAAAACATTAACACGAGCCAGCATTTCAACGCAATAAAGGTCCTGAACAAGCGCCTTTTTGTTTGCAAGTTTAATAACAGAAACGGTAAGAGAAATAGAACATAAAAGGAACATTCCCGCAGGTATCATTCCAATAACCGAGCCCGCTGTAGAAGTTATGCTTTTTGCAATAACATCCTCGCCAGCAAAAGCGTTAAAGTTGTTAAGCATCATCAAAATGGTAATAGGAACAATCAAAATACCAATAACCTTAACAATAAGTTTCAGTGAAGAAAAGAGTTCAGATTTTGGCTTGCGATATTTTTTTGCTGTGGCAGAAAGTTGTTGAATATAGTTGTTTGCACCAACCTTCTCAACTCTTGCGTGGCATTTTCCAGAAACAACATAGCTTCCCGCCAAAACGGTGTCACCAACTTTCTTTTTAATAGGAAGGCTTTCACCAGTAAGCATACTTTCGTTAACTTCAATGTTGCCTTCAACAACAACGCAGTCAGCAACAATTTGCTTTCCTGTTGCAAGAACAACAATGTCATCCAAAACAACTTCTTCCTGAGCAATGGTCTCTTCGTCGCCATTTCTAACAACCTTAACCACAGGGGCGGTCAAAAGTGAAAGTTTTTCAATAGTTTTTTTAGCCCTAATTTCCTGAACAATACCAATAATAATGTTAATCAAAATAATGGCCATAAACAAAATGTTGCTCCAACTTTGTTTATAAAGCACATTAACTGTCACAAGGGCTGCAAAAACAATAAAGCAAAGAATGTTAAAAAAGGTAAACACGTTTTCTCTAATAATGCTCCAAACGGTCTTAACGTTGGTGTTAGGCACAGCGTTGGTTTGCCCCTTAATAATTCTTTCTTGAACTTGTTCATTAGAAAGACCCATTTGATAGTCCGATTTAACTCTCTTGACTCTCTTTTGAGAAACAGGTTCTTTTTGCTTAACAACATTTTTCTTAATAAGCTTAAACAAGTCTCTAAGTTTTGGTTCATCATCAGAGTTAGCTTCACGTTGTTTTTTCTTAGCAGCTTTCTTGGCTTTTTTCTTAGCAATCTTTTTAGCCTTAAGAGCCTTAGCGGCAGCCTTTTCATCTTTCTTGTTTTTTGCGGCAGAAGAAACAGGTGGTTGCACTTCAACCACTTTAGGTTCCAAATCATCTGTTTTTGCTTTAATTGACTTTTTAGAAGAAACCGCAATAGTGGTTTTTTCATCAGGCAATGTTTCGCTAATAACCTTCTTTTTTGCCATTATAACCTCATGATAATGAAATATATATAATATATAATTATAATATAAAAAATATAAATGTCAATTATGCAGAGAATATAAAAAATTATTTTTAAAAATTCATATAAAATAGCAGAAAATTATCAAAAAAATAAGAAAAAATATAGTTTAGGGCATGATTTTCCAAAAACTGCTTGCAAAATAACAATAGGTGTGATAATATTTACATACAATTCCTTGTTTTAGAAAAAATCTAAAACCGAATGAGTCCAAAAGGAGGAAGATCTATGAAAAAGTATGAGATTCTATACATTGTTGAAGGCAGCCTAAGCGATGAAGATAAAGAAAAAACAATCGCAGCAGTAACTTCGCTTGTAGAGGCAAACGGCGGAAAAGCTGAAGAGCCAGAAAAGTGGGGAATGAGAAAATATGCATACCCAATCAACTATAAGCAAGAAGGCTATTATGTTCTCATGAATTTTGAAGCAGAAGATTCTGTTCCAAAAATTATGAATGACAAGCTTATCATCAGCAAAAACATTGTAAGACACATGATTGTCGCAAAATAGTAATAGGAGAAAATTATGAATAAAGTAATTTTGGTTGGAAATTTAACCAGAGATCCAGAGCTTGTAACAACAAACAACGGCATATCACTTTGCAGATTCAGTCTAGCAGTTCAAAGAAAATTCACTTCAAGTGATGGCGAGAGAGAAGCAGATTTTATCAATATAGTTGTATGGCGTGGTCAAGCAGACAACTGCTACAAATACCTCAAAAAAGGCAGCAAGGCAGGTGTTGTTGGAACACTTCAAACAAGAAGTTATGACGGCAATGATGGAACAAAAAAATACGCAACAGAAGTTGTTGCAGAAGAAGTAGAATTCTTATCATCAAAAAGCTCAAGTTCAGAAGAATACTCTGCAAGCCCAGAGGCTCCTGCAGCAGGTTCAAAATCAACTGGCAAAACAGATATTGTTAGCAAGTTTGAGCCAATAGATGATGACAACTTACCATTTTAAAGGAGAATAGTATGGATAGAAAAATGAAAAAAGACAATTCTTCTTATGATGAAAAAAACCCAAATAAATATAGAAAAGAAACCAAAAAAGTATGTGCATTTTGTGCTGAAAAGAGTGAAGTAATTGATTACAAAAACTCAGCAAAGCTCAGAAAATATATGACAGAAAAGGGCAAAATCATTCCAAGAAGAACAACTGGCGTTTGTGCAAAGCATCAAAGAGAGCTCACAAATGCAATCAAAAGAGCAAGAGTTATGGCTCTTCTTCCTTACAGAACACTGTAAAAATTATATCACCAAATGCGTTTGCAAATGGTGATTTTTTTTGCAAAATTCGCTATTGACAACTAGGTGCTCTGGTTATATAATAATATCATAAAAAAACAGGGAGAGTGTTATGGAAAAACAGATATTAAAGGAAGAATCAATAGAACAGCAAATTCAAAATAAAGAAAAGAGGCTAAAAGAAGTAAATGATAGGCTCAATTTAATTGAACATCACAGAGATGCACTTTTGGTTGCAAGGTCATATAGAAGGGATGCTGGTGAAGAGGTAGAGAGTGGCGAGCCAGATTTTGCCAATAACGAATATAATTCACTTGTTCATGAAGAGTCAGTGCTTTTAGCAGACATAAATAGTCTCAAAAAACTTTTAACAGTTAAAGGTGTGAAGGAAGAGATAGAAAAAACCCTCATACTTTTTGAATCCTATCAACAAAGCTATCAAGACCTATGCAATGAAGATGATAGCAATTTAGATTATTTTGGAAAAGCAGACTATGAGGGTCGTGAAGAGTTGTTAAACAAAATGAAAGAAATAGCAGAAAAAATTAGAGAATTAAAAGAAAAATTAACTTCTCTCTCAGTTCAAGAACAAAATTTAACACAGCCGCAAATTCAAGAAGCTCAAAAACAGGGCTAGGGAGAGGACTAAGGTGAAAAAATATTCAGGTCAATTCACAGCAGCAGAGTTTTTGCAAGAGCAAATCAATTCAACCAAAGATGACATTGCAAAGGCCGAAGCCTATATAGAAGTTTTAAAAATGGCAAGACAACAAATATTAGACAGTGGCAATGTGGTAGATATGGAAAGGTTTTCCACAGAATATGTAACATATTTAAATGGAAAAAGCCTTTTAGAGACACATTTAAAAGATTTAGAGGATCAAAAAAGAGAGCTAGAACTTCTTCCTCAACCAAGCTAAAAACAAGCAAAAATGCTTGTTTTTATTTTATAAATTAAGTTTTAATTTTATGGGTGTGACCTTGACAACACCCTAATTTTATTTATACTAAAAGTATAAATTGGAGATAATTAAATGGCAGAAAGAACAAAAGAGACTGATTCAAAAAAGAAATCGTCAAGAAAAACCAGTATAGATGGCAAAATACTGCCAAACAACTATGAAGCCGAGCAAGCGGTGCTTGGCTGTGCACTCATTGATTCAGATGCTGCCCTTGCGGTTATAGGAAAGCTTGAAGAGGCAGACTTTTATAATGCCACACATAGATACATTTTTTCTGCAATCAGAAGTTTGCAAAGCAAGGCCAAGCCAATAGATTTCATCACGGTATCAGGCGAGCTTGAAAATTTAGGCAAAATCAATGATGTTGGTGGAATGGGTTATGTGTCAAGCTTAACAAGCATAGTTCCATCATCAGCCAGCTACAATCATTACATAGATCTCGTAAAAAAAGTTTCCATACTAAGGCAGCTCATTGCAATCAGTGGTGATATTATAGATGAAGCCTATAAAAGTGGTTCAGATGAATCGCTTATTGGCATTGCTGAAAAAAAGATATATGAAATTGCAGAAAAGGGACAACAAGGCAGTCTAGAAAAAATAGATTTGTCAGTTCAAAAGGTTATAGATAACTTTGAATTAATCCATAAAGAAGGCGGAACAATCCATGGCATAAAAACAGGGTTCCATCAAATAGATAAGGCAACCAATGGCTTGCAAAAATCCGACCTTATAATCTTAGCCGCAAGACCAGGTGTAGGAAAAACATCGCTTGCAATGAACATTGTTTCCAATGCAGCACTAAATTCAAAGGCAAAATGTGCAGTATTTTCGCTAGAAATGGGAAGAGAGCAACTTGCAAGAAGAATGCTCTGCTCAGTTGCAAATGTTTCAATGGCAAAGGGAATGCGTGGCGATCTTCATGAAGAAGATTGGGTAAAATTGCATAAAGCAAAAAAGCAGTTGTCAGAAGCAGATATATTTATTGATGACAATGCTCTAAACACTCCTTCGCAGGTGCTTTCAAAGTGTAGAAAGCTCAAAAGAGAGCGTGGGCTAGACCTTGTTGTAATTGACTATCTTGGACTCATGAAGTCCGATGAAAAAACTGACAATCGTCAAAATGAGGTTGCAAACATTTCAAGACAGCTCAAAATTCTTGCAAAAGAGATTAATGTTCCAGTAATCACGCTTTGCCAATTAAATCGTTCAGTAGAGCAAAGAGATGACGGCAAGCCAGGAAGGCCAGTGCTTTCAGACCTCAGAGATTCTGGTTCAATAGAGCAAGATGCAGATATGGTATGGTTCATTCATAGAGACATGACTAAAAATGAGCTAGATAAAGATCCAAATCAAAACTATACTGCAGAAATCATTATTGCAAAATTCAGAAACGGACAACCGGGCAGTGTATTCCTTGGCTGGGATGGTTCAAGAACCAGTTTTGTCAATCTTGAAAAAGATGCAAACGAGCAAAGTTTGGTTAATATATACGAGCAAAATCAGGAGAGCAAAAGAGAAGCCCGCAAGGCAAGGTCAGCAGAAGATATTGCTTCAGCCTTAAATAATATAGTTAACGAGATTGATGCCGATGGCTTAGGAATGGTGCCTCCTCCAGAAGAAGAAAATCCAGTTCCAGATTTCAGCAACATAAGCGTTCCAGAAGACGATGAATTGTTTTAAAGATAAAGGAGAATGTTTCTCCTTTATTTTGCATCAAAAAAATTCAAATGTTGACAAGAAAAAATAAAATTGATATACTAAACGAGAGGTAGATTATGTCAAAAAGATTTGCAACAATATTTTTCATAACTGTCGCAACCATAATGATATTAGCAGTGGTATTTTTTATGGTGCTATTTTTAGCCCCAGGTGTAACAGTTTTTGGAATAAGATATATAGGTCAAGATCTTCATAAATATGAGTCAGGAAAAATAGAGCTAAACAAAGAATATGGCGGAGATTTCTCAGCTCTCACCCTAAACACTCATGAAGTTCCTGTCAATGTATATTTCACAGAGAGCATGTCATATTATGTTGAATATTATTGCAACTTCAACGGAATCACAAATTCAAAAATATCTGATCCATCAATGAAGATAGAAAGAAAGGGAACAGAAATAATCATCACCACTTCAGAATATCATAAAGTAATATACGAAACATCATCTTCAGAAAGATATATAAATTTATATATACCGCTAGTTTCAGTTTCAGGTGCCGGCGTAGACTATACAACAGCGCTAGAAATCAATTCAAACAAATCACCAATCACATTCACCAAAGATGACAGAACAGATGAAAGAACACCAACCTTTAACACAATAAGTTTAACAACAAATGGAAAGGTAAATTATAACACACCAATCATGACCAACAATTTCAGATTAAGCACATCTTCATCAATAAAAGTAAATGAAAATTGGTCAAATTTTATCTATTCAACCAACTATAGTTTAAAGAGCACAAGCGGAAAAATTGAGCTAAATTGTCCAGTTTCAGGAAATCTAGATTTAGAGACAAAAAATGGTTCAATAAGCTTAGTTTCATGCAAAAACCTATATGCAAAAAGCTCACACGGAAGCATAAAGTCAGCAGGCGAAAATCCAGTAAAAATTTCAGGTATTGTAGATATAGAAACCAAGTCAGGCAGTGTCACACTAGGTGATATTAATGGAATTGGCGAAAATAAAATCAAAACCAGTTCAGGCAAGGTTGTGCTTGGAAAGATTAAAGATGGAACAATCATAACTCAAAGAGGCAGTGTAACCATTAAGTCAGTTTCAAATGCAACAATAGACACAAATGTAGGAAATGTAATAGTTGAAGAGTCGCTAGGATCTATTGTAGCAAAAACCAAAAGAGGAAACATAACTCTTGGCGGTGAAAACTTAACAATGAACAACGCAACAGTGTTTTCAAGGCTAGGCAAAGTAAATTTAAAATCAGCCGATGGAACAACAAGTGTTGAAACAATTTCGTCTAATGTAAATATAAAAAATAGAACAAGTGAAAATTTCACAATAAAGTGTGGCGGAAAGTTAAATGCAGAGGGCTTAACAGGAAAGGTAAATATTTTTGCAGAAAAAGATTCCACAGTAAGTTTCAGTAGAATTTCAGATGTTTCGGTTCTAGATTTTGGTGCAAGTGCCAAAGAGGTCAGTGTATATGCTTTGGGAAACACCAAAGATGACATTGGCTACAGAGTATATGGCTCAAGCGTAATAATAAAAGAGTATAGAAATAATGCCTACATAACCTATGACGGCACAAATGGAAGCGGAAGAGATAAATATGAATATAACGTTAACTGGAGCACATATTTAAAACTCACAAGCAAAGATAACAAGGCAAAAGTAAATTTATTTTTCAAGGCGCCAAATTAATTAAAAAAAATATGAAAAAAATAAAAGAAAAACTAGAGAAAAATCTCTAGTTTTTTTCTAGGGGGTATTTACAAACCATCAAAAGTGTGCTAAAATTGAAGCACGATAGTTTAATAGGCAAAAAAAGTATATTAAATTATTGGACATTTATTTTCGTTGGTGGTAAAATCGCATTAGGATAGTTTAAATTTTTGTGAGGTTACAATGAAAAGATTCGTTTATCCAATGGTTTTATTCACAGATGAAAATGATTTATATACTGCTTTGTATCCAGACCTAAACTTGCTTGCGTCTGGCTCTTCAATAGAAGATGTATATGCAAGGGCAAATGACTACTTGGATTTTTATATTGTGTCAGCAATAAAGTTTGGCAGCAAGCTTGCAGCAATGTCAACCTATGCCGACATTCAGGCACTAAATCCAAAAAAGATTGTTTTGCTCGGCTCAGCACAGGTTGAAGAAACAGAAATCGTATTAACAGAGCAGGAAGAAACTGAAAAAAACTTCTTAAAAGAGTTTCTATTTACTGATGGAAATGAAGTGGAGGGAAATAGTTAATGGAAAACGAAACAACAACTTCAAAATTGCTTAATGATATTGCGAGAAAAGAACAATTTTATGGAACAGTTCCAAAAGAGCTAGAAGTATCAGTAACAGCAACCTGTCTTGGTGCGCCAATTCAATATAGAAAAGACCCAATCACGGGCTTAACTTTGGCTTGTATGCTTGTGCCAACAGAAGGTTCAGCAATTCAGCCAGCACTAGTCACCTATGGAAAAGAAGAGCGCATCGGCAAGGGTGCATATCAAGCGCTATATCATCAGCTTGGATGTGAAGAGCTCATGAATCCAAAGAGCAATAAAGAGGCGTCAGAATATTTAATAAATAATTTTGATAAAAGATTCAACCTTGGCAGCGGAAACAGTTATGTATCAACAGTGCTTGGGCCAAAGTTTGATTTAATTTCAAAATATGCAAAAGAGAGTTATCCAGAATATCACTCTCAATTCAGCGAGTTCAAAACAAGTTACATGGAAATGTTTGGAGCATACTATACAAGCGGAAAAAATAAAGAAGAAGCTGAAAAAAAAACGGACAACATAGCATTGTCAGCGATGGAAGCACAGACTCAAACCAGAGTTAATGTATAATTAGGAGAGGTTCGTGGCAAGAATAGACTTACATAAACTGGCTTTAACCGTTGGTTTTGAAGTGGTTTGTGTTGATGAACAGTACACAAACTATGAATATATGGTCAGAATAAAAGACATAGAGAGTATGTCATATATTTTAAAAATCAAAAATGAGCCAAAGTTTAATGAAGTTGAAGATATCATCGGCTCAACAATTATAATGCTCCCAAAAAAGCTAAGAAAAAAAATCAAAAAAATGATGCGAAAAATTGATGAAAATAACATAGAAAATGTCATAGACCTTTTGTGTTATACAGTTTCAGAATATAACAGCAAAACCAAATATAGCAAGCTCAAAGAATATGGCGAGCTTGTTGGCATAAATATTGAAGATTATGGATATTTCTTCACCTATAAGCTTCCAAAAAAGAAGTATGCAAAAATATTATCTTTAATTGAAAGCAAACTAACGGTTGAAGAAGCTCCAATAGTCGGAAAAATTCGCAAAATAGAATATAAAATTGGTTACATAAAACAACATAATGCATTAGAAAGTCAGTCAATTTAGACTGGCTTTTTGTTTTGACAACACAAAAATAATAAACTATAATTTTGTTATAGGAGAAACAAATGAAAGGCGTAAAAGACTACTACAATAAAACCGCTGGCGAGTGGAATAATGAAGAGTTAAAGGAAAAGAAAGAGAGTGAAATCCTAAAAAAGTTTTATGAATGTTTCAGTTTGGCAGGAACCAAATCCCCAAGAATACTAGACATGGGTTCAGGTGCAGGCTATGATTCTCAAATTTTGTGTTCATATGGTGCAAGAGTAATGGGCATAGATGTCAGTGAAAAACTTGTTGAAATTGCCAAAAGCCATGTCAAAAACGCAAAGTTTGTTGTGGGAAGCATAACTGAAGAACTAAAGAGCCTAGGCTCTTTTGATGGAGTCGTGTGCCTTGCAACCATAACCTTTGTAGAGATTCAAAATTTAAGGCAAACTTTCATAAACATTGGTCAGGTTCTAAAGAAGGGTGGATTGTTGCTAGTCTCTTCGCATGAAGGTGCTGGAAAAGACATAAAGCAAAGCTATGTTCAAATAGATGGCGAAGAATATGACAAAAATTTCAACAACTATTCCGCTGAAGAGCTTTGTGGCTGTGCATTTCCAGAGTTTAAGCTCATAGACACGTGGAAATTTGCAGACTTTGAAGAGGGTTGGAGATACTATGTGTTCATAAAAAAATAGGTGAATAAAACCATAAAAATAATTAAAATCATAAATTAAAAGTGCTCAAATCGGGCACTTTTAATTTTGCCTAAAACCTTGACAAAACAGAATAAAAGAATATAATAATGTAAGAAAATAATTTTGGAGAAAAATATGAAAGAATTACTAGAAACAATAGAAATAATTTACAACTCAATCAATTTAATTGAAGAGGGCAAACTAAAAGAAATGTATGCCTCACAAGAAGCAGATTTTGCAGATGAAATTCAGTTTTTAAAAGATAGCATATCTTTAGCAGAGGCAATAGAAATTGCAAAACAAACTGGCGAAATTCCTGCAGAATTTTCAGAAAAGGCAGAATATGTTTTTGAAACAATAAAGGAATTAATCGGTGCAAAGCTTGCAAACACTGTAAGCAAACCATCACATGAAGACTATGTAAAATTGTTGTCTGAAAATAGTGGTTTTCAAACAGAGCCGCAGCAAACAACCGCTCGCGAAGCAACTGAAATTAAAAAAGAGCCAACCAAAGAATTGCCATCATTTTTAAGAATAAAGAAAAATGAAAGAAACAGGTTTGGCAAAAGCTATAGTGGCTCCCAAAAAGCCTATATTTCAGCTCCTCAAAAGCAGTGCTAAAAAATAATAAAAAAATATTAAAAAAATATAAGAAAAGTTATTGACTTAAAACAAAATATAAGATAGAATGATAGGGCATAAAATTTATGTTTGACATTCTGTCTTTTTTTATTTTGACGGTGTAAAGTAAGAAAATCACAAATGTTCAAGAATTTCCTCGTCGGGTTTAGAGAAAATTCACCAAATTTACACAGGAGGTAATACTATGCCAACCATTAACCAACTTATCCGTCATGGTAAAGGTAGAGAACAACAGTCTAGCAAGGCAAAATGCCCAGCACTTGAAAGCTGTCCACAAAAGCGTGGAGTATGCTTAAACGTAACAACCACATCTCCAAAAAAGCCAAACTCAGCGCTCAGAAAAATCGCAAGGGTTCGTCTTTCAAACAGAATGGAAGGAACTGTTTATATTCCAGGTGAAGGACATAACCTTCAAGAGCACTCAGTCGTTCTTATTCGTGGTGGCCGTGTAAAAGACTTGCCAGGTGTGCGTTATCACATCATTCGTGGAGTCTTAGACACAGCAGGTGTTCAAAATCGTAAACAGGCTAGAAGTAAATACGGTGCTAAAAAATCTAAATAATTAAAGATTAAATTTAAAAAATAAGATAGGAGGAAATTATGTCAAGAAGAAATAGAGCAATCGTTCGTGAAGTTGCGCTAGATCCAGTATATGGTTCAAAAGTAGTAACCAAAGTAATCAACCAAGTAATGCTTGATGGAAAAAGGTCAATAGCTCAAAAAGTAGTATACGATGCAATGAAAACTGCAGGCGCAAAACTAAATGCAGAGCCAATTGATGTATTCAATAAAGCACTTGAAAACATAAAACCAGTTCTTGAAGTAAAGGCACGCCGTGTTGGTGGATCAACCTACCAAGTTCCAATGGAAATCAGACCAGAAAGAAGACAAACCTTAGCAATCAGATGGCTTGTTTTATATGCAAGACAAAGAAGTGAAAGAACAATGGCAAACAAACTTGCAGGCGAACTAGTAGATGCATATAACAATGCAGGAAGTGCATTCAAGAAGAAAGAAGATGTTCACAGAATGGCAGAAGCCAACAAAGCATTTGCATCATATCGTTGGTAAAAAGCTGTCAGCAAAAAAAATGCTGAACAAAATCTAAAAATAAACAAAAAATCGCATTAAAATGTTTGTTAATTTTAAAAAATAATATTATACTTAAAAATGTAATTGTTAATAATAAAACAATTTGAAACTAAATAGGAGAAACTTAATTTATGCCTAGAGAATATGCACTAAACAAAGTTCGTAATATTGGAATCATGGCACACATAGATGCCGGAAAAACCACAACATCAGAGCGAATTTTGTTTTATACGGGAAAGACCCACAAAATAGGTGAAGTTCATGATGGCGGTGCAACCATGGACTGGATGGTTCAAGAGCAAGAGAGAGGAATCACAATCACTTCTGCTGCAACAACCTGTATCTGGAAAGAACATATGATTAACCTCATAGACACCCCAGGACACGTTGACTTTACAATGGAAGTAGAGCGTTCACTCCGTGTATTGGACGGTGCAGTTGAAGTTTTCACAGCAAAAGAGGGTGTGCAAGCCCAATCAATCAAAGTTTGGAATCAGGCAAACAAATATGGAGTTCCAAGAATCGCTTATGTAAATAAGATGGATACCTTGGGTGCAGACTTCTTTTATGCCGTAGACCAAATGAAAGAAATGCTTGGTGCAAACGCAGTTCCAGTAGAACTTCCAATCGGCAAGGAAGACACATTTGAAGGTGTTATAGACCTTGTAGAAATGAAAGCCATTTACTTCAGAGACGATGAAGGAAAAGTGATGGATGTTATAGAGATTCCAGCAGAGTATAAAGCTCAAGCTGATGAATACAGAGCAGCCCTCATTGAAGCAGTAGCAGAAACAGATGATAGTTTGCTTGAAAAATTCTTCGGTGGAGAAGAACTCTCAGTTGAAGAAATCAGAAAAGCAATCAGAAAGTCAACTTGCGAACTCAAGATGCTCCCAGTACTTTGCGGATCATCATACAAAAACAAAGGCATTCAAGAGCTTCTTGATGCAGTTGTATATTATCTTCCAAGCCCAGTTGATATCCCACCAATGGCAGGAACCGACATGAAGGGCAACCCAATAGAGTGTGTAACAGAAGATAAGGCTCCACTAGCAGGTCTTGCATTCAAAATTGCAACCGACCAATTTGGAAGACTCACATTCTTCAGAATCTATTCAGGCTGCTTAAAATCTGGTTCATATGTGCTAAATACAACCACTGGTGAAAAAGAAAGAATCAGCCGTTTGGTAAGAATGCACTCAAATTCAAGAACAGAAATTGCAGAAGCTTATGCTGGAGACATCGTTGCCATCATTGGTTTAAAAGATACATCAACTGGTGACACACTTTGTGATGAGTCAAGACCAGTAAAACTTGAAAATATGGATTATCCAGACCCAGTTATCAGCATGGCTATAGAGCCAAAAACAAAGGGTGACCAAGAAAAAATGACAAATGCGCTTTTAAAACTTGCTGGCGAAGACCCAAGCTTTAGATTCAGCACAAATCGTGAAACAGGTCAAACAATCATTGCTGGTATGGGCGAACTTCACTTAAACATTGAAGTTGACAGATTAAAAAGAGAATATGGCGTTGAATGCAACGTTGGTGCTCCACAAGTTGCTTACAAAGAAACAATCAGAGGCTCAATTGAAGCCACTGGAAAATACATCAGACAATCTGGTGGTAAGGGACAATATGGTCACTGCGTTGTTAAGTTTGAAGGACTTGAGCCAGGTGAAGGCTACAAGTTTGTAGACGCCACAGTTGGTGGATCTATTCCAAAAGAATATATTCCAGCAGTTGATAAAGGTATTCGTGAAGCTTGTCAAAGCGGTGTGCTTGCAGGCTACCCAACAGTAGACTTTAAGGCAACAGTTCTTGACGGAAGTTATCACGAAGTAGACTCTTCAGAGTCAGCGTTCATGATTGCCGGATCAATGGCATTCAAAGAAGCGTTCAAAAAAGGTAATTCAGTAATACTTGAGCCTATCATGAAGGTAGAAATTCAAGTTCCAGATAAATATTTAGGAGACGTTCTTGGTGACCTTTCAAGAAGAAGAGGAAATGTTATCGGAACAACTCTAAAAAATGGCAACCAAACCATTGAAGGTGAAGTTCCACTATCAGAAATGTCTGGATATGTTACTGATTTAAGATCACTCACACAAGGTCGTGGTGATTCAAGCATGGAACCATGCAAATATGCAGAAGTTCCAAGAAACATCGCTGAAAAAATAATCGGCGAACGTTCTAAAAAAGATTAATAAAAAAATAAAATAAAAAAACGGAGAAATCAAATGGCAAAAGCTAAATTTGAATCTAAAAAACCACACGTTAACATTGGTACAATCGGCCACGTTGACCACGGTAAAACAACTTTAACAGCTGCAATCACAATGGTCCAAACACAAAAATTCGGTGGAGAATCAAAAGATTACAGCCAAATTGACTCAGCTCCAGAAGAAAGAGCTAGAGGAATCACAATCAACACTGCACACGTTGAATATGAAACAGAAAACAGACACTACGCACACGTAGACTGCCCAGGACACGCTGACTATGTTAAAAACATGATCACCGGTGCTGCTCAGATGGACGGTGCAATCCTTGTTTGTGCTGCAACAGACGGTGTTATGCCTCAAACAAGAGAGCATATCCTTCTTGCACGTCAAGTAGGTGTTCCAAAAATCGTTGTATTCATGAATAAACTTGATCAACTTGGTGGCGACACAGAACTTGCTGACCTTGTTGAAATGGAAATCAGAGAACTTCTTTCAAAATACGAATATGATGGAGACAACACTCCAATCGTTCGTGGTTCAGCATTCCTTGCACTTGAAGCTGCAAAAGCTGGAAAATATGATTCAGATGATTGCAAATGCATCTCAGAACTTATGGATGCAGTTGATGCTTGGATCCCAACTCCAGATAGAGCAACAGACCAACCATTCCTTATGCCAATTGAAGACGTATTCACAATCACTGGTCGTGGAACCGTTGTTACTGGTAGAGTTGAAAGAGGTGTGTTAAAATCAGGTGAAACTGTTGAAATCGTTGGTCTTGAAGACAAGCCAAAATCATCAGTAGTTACTGGTATTGAAATGTTCAGAAAAACTCTTGATGAAGCTATCGCTGGTTACAACGTTGGTGTTCTTCTTAGAGGTATTGACAGAACAGACGTTCAAAGAGGACAAATCCTTTCTAAACCAGGAACAATCCACCCACACACAGAGTTTGAAGCTCAAGTATACGTTTTAACAAAAGAAGAAGGTGGCCGTCATACAGCATTCTTCAACAACTATCGTCCACAATTCTATTTCAGAACAACTGACGTTACTGGTTCAATCGCTCTTCCAGAGGGAACAGAAATGGTAATGCCTGGTGACCACACAAAGATGACAGTTCAACTTATCTCTCCAGTAGCTATCGAAGAAGGTCTTCGTTTCGCTATCCGTGAAGGTGGCAGAACAGTAGGTTCTGGTGTAGTTTCAAAAATTATCAAATAGTTTTTAGAGCAAAAATTACGCAACCTAATGCGAAATAATAAAAAATTCTAAACAGTCATTATCGCAAGATAACTCCTGCTTAGAATTTTTTTTATTTCTTTTATCTTATGCAATTTTTGCTCTAAAAACATAATAAGTATTATGCAGAGTTTCAAAAAAGCCAAGACAGTCATTATCGCAAGATAACTCGTGTCTTGGTTTTTTCTTGTGCCTCGTTTCTTGTTCAAATTTAGGCTCAAAAATGATTTAACTTTTTTTCTTAACTCAAATGTTTCTGTCATGTTTTCAATCACATTTTTGCTAAAAATGAAAACGAGTTTTATAGCAACTTGTCATAAAAATGTTATAAAGATGTTATAAACTTGTTATAAAAATGTTATAAACTTGTTATAAAGTTGTTATAAACTTGTTATATTTTTGTTATAAAAGTGTTATATAAAAGCTCATTTTTGGCGAAGTTAAAAGAATATATTTGATAAAAATTTATTAAAATTCATAACACTGAAGTATTTAAAAAATGAATTATGTTATGCTTGTTTTGGAGGAAATATTTTATGACTTTAATTAACATAATTTCATATAACTTATTAATGTTATTAGCTATTAGAAATATAACAACTTTAGAATTAAGCAAGAAGACTAACATTAAAGAACAAATAATACTAAACTTAATAAACTGCAAGTATAAAAATATTAGTTCATCATTAATCATAAAATTTGCCGATGCTTTAAATGTTAGTATAGATGCATTTATTGTTGGATATAAAGATAATTGAAACTTATCTTATTTTTGCTAATAAAAAAATAAAAATAAAGAAAAGATATGCTAGTTTGGCGTATCTTTTTTATTTTCAATCTTAATATTAAACTCTTTTAAAAGTTCAAAATATTCACCCCAGCGGTGCTGTCTGATTGGCATGGCAATGTTGCAGTCAAAATGCAAAACAAGGGCAGGGCAAATTTTGTTGTGATTTGCCACAATTTCAGCACTTATGCAGTGCCCCGTTTTGATTAAGTTTTGTGCTTTTGCATGATAATTAAAATAGCTCATGTTAATATTATGGATTGGTCACAAAATATCAATTCAAAAATAATAGTTATAAAATAAAAATATTTTTAAAAAACTATTGACTTATGTTTGCCAAAAATGTTATATTAATATAGTCTACCATAATTATTGTTAGGAGTATGAGCACTCGCAAAATAGTTATGGTTTTATAAGTCAAGAAATGTAGATACTCTGCAAACTTTCGTCCTTTATTTGCAGTGTATAGAATCGACTATTTTTTTGGCTTTTTGCTACCATTTTTGCAGAAAAACACAATAAAAGTGACTCTTTAATAATTTTCTTTTGGAGGACTACATGAGTAGTAACTTAAACATCAAAACAGAAAAGTTCGGGCTAACGGAGAGACACAAATTCGGCAAAATCAATGAAGTTATGGAAATCCCATACCTTGTTGAAGTTCAAAAAAATAGTTATCAAAGCTTCATAACAAAAGGTATTCGCGACGTGCTTCGTGATTTTTCTCCAATCACCGACACCGACAATCTCAATCGTTCAGATGCAAGAGAAGACAACACAGACTCACGTGTTGAGCTTTATTTTCTGGACCACAAACTAGATGGAAACCCAAAATACACAGAGGCAGAGTGCAAATCAAGAGATGCAACATATGCTCAGGCGCTCAAGGTTAAAGTTCGTTTGGTTTATAAAGAAACCGGCGAAGTTGTTGAGCAAGAAGTGTATATGGGAGACATTCCAATCATGACTGACAACGGCTCATTCATTATTAATGGTGCAGAGCGTGCAATTGTTAGCCAACTTGTTAAAAGCCCTAGCGTTTATTGCAATCAAGGCGTAAACAAAGCAGGCAATTTTGTTACTGAAACAGACATCATTCCAGCACGTGGTGCATGGATTGAATGGGAAGAAGATAACAATAATGTTCTTTGGGTTCACGTTGACCGTTCAAGAAAATTGGTGGGAACAATCTTTTTAAGAGCCCTTGGTCTTTCAACAAACGAAGAGCTTCTTGAAATGTTTGATAATGACCCAACAATTGTTAAAACCATTGAAAAAGACCCAACAACAAGCCAAGAAGAGGCGTTAATTGAAATTTCAAAACGTCTTCGTCCTGGTGAAGTATTTAACCTTAAGGCTATTAAGAAAGACTTAGAAAAGAGATTTTATTCAACAAGAAGATATGACATCACTGGTGTTGGACGTCATAAATTTAACCAAAAACTTAGCATTGCCAACAGAATCGAGGGCAAAACTCTTGCAGAGGACATTGTTATTGGTGACAAAGTTTATGCAGCTGCTGGCGAAGTTTTGGATGCTGAAAGAGCAAGATTTGTTCAAAACTCAGGCGTAAACAAGGTTGCTGTTGAAGGCAAGCTTGGCAAATTTTATGTGCTTGGAAACAACCGTGTTGACCTTGCTGCATATTGTGGCTTAAACGCTGTTCAGGCAGAAATTGATGAAGATGTGCATCTTCCAACTTTGCTTGTGCTTTTAAATGGTTGCAAAAACAAAGAAGAAAAACAAAAAGTTATTAATGAAAACAGAGACGAGCTTTTGGGTCGTCATATTATGCTTGACGACATTTTGTCTGCAGTTAACTATCACCTTTGCATTAAACAAGGTCTTGGTGAGCTTGATGATGTTGACCACCTTGGCAACCGTAGAATTAAAACAGTTGGCGAACTTTTGCAAGCACAATTCTTTATTGGAATGGCAAGACTTGAAAGAGTTATTTCAGAAAGAATGCAGGTTCAAAATGTTGAAGAAATCAGCCCAAGCACACTTATTAATGTGCGTCCAGTAAGTGCTGCAATCCGTGAATTTTTTGGCTCAAGCCAAATGTCACAGTTTATGGAACAAACAAACCCAATAGCATCGCTTACACATAAAAGAAAGGTTTCATCAATTGGACCTGGCGCGCTCACAAGAGAAAGAGCCGGCTTTGATGTTCGTGACGTGCACTACACTCACTATGGTCGTCTATGTCCAAACGAAACTCCAGAAGGTCAAAACATTGGTCTTATCAACTCACTTGCAACTTATGCAAAAATTGATAAATATGGCTTTGTTGAAGCACCTTACAGAAGAATTGATAAAGAAACAGGAAAAGTAACAAACGAAGTTGTTTATATGACAGCTGATGTTGAGGAAAAATATGTTATTGCTCAGGCTAACGAAGAGTTAACTGAAGATGGCAAGCTTAAATCAGAAAGGGTAACTTGCCGTAAGAAAGGCGAAATTGTTGAGCTTCCAAGAGAGCAAATTGACTTTATTGACGTTTCTCCAAAAGAACTTGTTTCTATTGCAACCACACTTGTTCCATTTATTGAAAATGACGATACAACTCGTGCGATGATGGCGTCTAACATGCAGCGTCAGGCTGTTCCACTACTTAAAACTGAGGCTCCAATTGTTGGCACTGGCACAGAGCACAGAATTGCTGTTGACAGTGGCGTTATGGTTATTGCAAAATCAAACGGAACCGTTAAATATGTTAGTGGTGAAAAAATTGTTGTTGAAACAGCAAATGGCGATGAAGAATATAACCTTATTCCATTTGTTCGTTCAAACAGCGGAACTTGTATGCGTCAAAGACCAATCGTTAACCATGGTCAAAAAGTTAAGGCTGGCGATGTGCTTGCAGATGGTCCATCAACCAAAAATGGTGAACTTTCTATTGGTAAGAACATTCTTGTTGCATTCATGCCATGGGAAGGATATAACTTTGATGACGCTATTCTTATTTCAGATGAACTTGTTGAAGATGATGTTTTGACATCTATTCACATTGAAGAATATGAGCAAGATGCTCGTGACACAAAACTTGGACCAGAAGAAATTACTAGAGATATTCCAAATGTTGGTGAAGATGCACTTTCAAACCTTGATGAAAATGGTATTGTAAGAATTGGTGCTGAGGTTACCACAGGCGATATTTTGGTTGGTAAGGTTACACCAAAAGGTGAAACAGAGCTTACCCCAGAAGAAAGACTTCTTAGAGCTATTTTTGGTGAAAAAGCTAGAGAAGTTCGTGACACATCTCTTAGAGTTGGTCATGGTGAAGGCGGTATTGTTGTTGACGTTAAGGTGTTTACTCGTGAAAACAAAGACGAACTCTCTACTGGCGTAAGCAAACTCGTTAGAGTTTATATTGCTCAAAAGAGAAAGATGAGTGTTGGTGACAAAATGTCTGGTAGACACGGAAACAAGGGTGTTGTTTCAAGAATCCTTCCAAAGGCAGACATGCCATTCTTGCCAGACGGAACACCTGTTCAAATTTTGTTAAACCCACTTGGCGTTCCTTCTCGTATGAACATTGGTCAGCTTCTTGAAGTTCACCTTGGCTTTATTGCTAAGGCACTTGGTTGGAAGATTGCAACCCCAGTTTTTGACGGTGCTAAAGAATCAGACATTCAAGAATTATTTAAACAAAACAACTTCCCAGAAGATGGAAAAATTCAGCTTTATGATGGAAGAACTGGTGAACCATTTGAAAACAGAACAACTGTTGGTATCATGTATATGCTTAAGCTTCACCACCTTGTTGTGGATAAGATGCACGCTCGTTCAACTGGTCCATACTCACTTGTAACTCAACAACCTCTTGGCGGAAAAGCTCAGCTTGGTGGTCAGAGATTTGGTGAAATGGAAGTTTGGGCACTTGAAGCTTATGGTGCAAGTAACATCTTGCAAGAAATGCTTACAGTTAAGTCAGATGACGTTGTTGGCCGTTTAAAGACTTATGAAGCCATTGTTAAAGGCGACAATATTACAGAGCTTGGCATTCCAGAGTCATTCAAGGTATTAATTAAAGAGCTTCAGGGCTTAGCACTTGATATTAAGGTGCTTACTGAAGACAAGCAAGAAATCGGTCTTAAAGAGCTTATGGAAGATGATAGAGATATGCCTGAGCCACTTAGAAATAAGAACGATAGAAATGAAGAAGAAATTGAAGTTAACTTAAATCAAGAAGAAGATTTGACACCGGGCGAACTCGTTGATGATAGAAATTATGACGATGACGCAGGCAACTTATTTGACTTTGATGACGATTTATAAAATAATTTAAGGGGAAAAACATGTTTGAATTAAATAATTTTGACTCAATGCAAATCGGTATTGCAAGTCCTGAAAAGATTCGTGAATGGTCTTATGGCGAAGTTACAAAGCCAGAAACCATTAACTATAGAACACAAAAGCCAGAAAGAGATGGTCTTTATTGTGAAAGAATCTTTGGACCAACCAAAGACTGGGAATGTCATTGTGGAAAATATAAAAGAATTCGTTATAAAGGCGTAATCTGTGATAAGTGTGGTGTTGAAGTAACACGTGCAAAAGTTAGAAGAGAGAGAATGGGTCACATTGACCTTGTAACTCCAGTTTCGCACATTTGGTATTTTAAGGGTGTTCCTTCAAGAATTGGAACAGTTTTAAACATTTCAATTAAAAAACTTGAGCAAGTTTTATATTTCACTTCATTTATTGTTACAGATCCTGGCACAACCGAATTTGAATATAAACAAATTTTAAACGATAGAGAATATCGTGAAGCCGTTGAAAAATATGGCTCTAAGGCTTTTAAGGCTGGAATGGGCGCAGAGGTAATTAAACAACTTTTGTCAGAAGTTGACCTTGCTGCAGAATCTAAACAGCTTAAAGAAGAGCTTAGAAAAGCAAAAGGACAAAAGAAACTCAATATTGCTAAACGTCTTGGCATTATTGATTCATTTATCAGAACTGGTGCAAAACCAGAATGGATGATTTTGGATGCAATTCCAGTAGTTCCACCAGAACTTCGTCCAATGGTTCCACTTGATGGTGGCAGATTTGCAACCAGTGACGTTAATGACCTTTATAGAAGAGTTATTAACAGAAACAACCGTTTAAAGAAACTTATTGAGCTTGGTGCTCCAGAAATTATCTGCAGAAACGAAAAACGTATGCTTCAAGAAGCTGTTGACGCACTCATTGACAACGGCAGAAGAGGTAAGCCAATTAGTGGTGCTGGCAACAGAGAGCTTAAATCTCTTTCAGCACTTCTTCGTGGAAAGCAGGGTCGTTTCCGTCAAAACCTTCTTGGAAAGCGTGTTGACTATTCTGGACGTTCAGTTATCGTCGTTGGACCAAGCTTAAAATTCTATCAATGTGGTCTTCCAAAAGAAATGGCTCTTGAACTATTTAAGCCATTTATTATGAAAAGACTCGTTGACCTTAATCAATCACATAATATTAAGAGTGCAAAACACATTGTTGAGCGTGCAAGACCAGTTGTTTGGGATGTTCTTGAAGATGTTATTAAGGATCACCCAGTGCTTCTTAACCGTGCGCCAACACTTCACAGACTTTCAATTCAAGCCTTTGAGCCTGTTCTTGTTGAAGGCGGAGCAATGAAACTTCATCCACTCACCTGTACTGCGTTTAACGCTGACTTTGACGGTGACCAAATGGCTATTCACGTTCCACTTTCACTTGATGCTCAAACTGAAGCTAGATATTTGATGATTTCGTCAAATAACATCTTAAAGCTTAGTGATGGCGAGCCAATTTCTGTGCCATATCAAGATATGCTTTATGGTATTTATTATTTGACAGTAGAGCTTCCAAATGAAAAGGGTGAGGGCAAATCTTTTGCTGATGTTGATGAGGCTATTATGGCTTATCAAACTGGCAACTGCAGCTTGCATTCAAAAGTTTCTGTTCGTGTTCAAAAAGAAATTGACGGCAAAGTTTATTCTGCAAGAATAAACACTACCGTTGGTAGAATGATTTTTAATAAGGCAATCCCTGAAGGAATTGGTATCATTAAGAGAGAATCTCCTGAAGATATGCTTAAAAATGAAATTGAATTTGCAGTAAGCAAAAAGATGATGAAAAAAATAATCAAGGCTTGCTATGTTAATCTTGGTTCAACAAAAACTGCAATCATGCTTGACCAAATTAAAGAACTTGGTTATAAATATTCAACACTTGCATCTCTTACAGCAAACCTATTTGATATTCGTGTTGCAAAAGACAGAGAACAAATTATTGCAGACGCAGATGCTTCTTCTGTGGTTGTTGACAAACAGTTTAAACGTGGTCTTATCACAAAAGATGAGAAGTCTGTTAAACTTTTAGACCTTTGGAGCAATGCTCGTATGCAAATTACTGATGAAACTATGGAAGCTTATGAGTGCAACAACCCTCTTAAGCTTATGGTTGATTCTGGTGCCCGTGGTTCTAAGGACAATATGTGTGACCTTTCTGGTATTCGTGGTCTTATGATGAGCACTTCAGGAAAGGTTATTGAAGTTCCTATTCGTTCAAGCTTTAGAGATGGCTTAAGCGTTATTGAATATTTCATTGCAACCCGTGGTGGTCGTAAGGGTATGGTCGATAAAGCGCTTAAAACTGCAGACGCAGGTTATTTGACACGTCGTCTTGTGGATGTTGCTCAAGAAGTTGTTGTTGATGACGAAGACTGTTTTGCTACCCTTGGTGAAAAAGTTAAGGGTATGGACATTTCTGCTATTTATGATGAAGACAGCATGGTTGAGTCTATTAGTTCTCGTATTGTTGGAAGATATACAGTTAATGATGTATGTGATCCAAAAACTGGTGAAGTTATTGTTCCTGCAGACACAATGATTTCAGTTGAACAAGCTGAAGCTGTTGAAAAGGCAGGCGTTGAAAAGGTTACAATCAGAACAGTATTCACTTGTAAATCAAAAGTCGGTGTTTGTGCAAAATGTTATGGCAGAGACATGTCTTGCAGATCTAGAGTTAAGGTTGGTGAGGCTGTTGGTGTTATTGCAGCACAATCTATTGGTGAGCTTGGAACACAGCTTACCATGAACGTGTTCCACGGCGGTGGAACTGCAACTCAAGACGATATTACAGCGGGTCTTCCTAGAGTTGAAGAAATTTTTGAAGCTAAAAAGCCAAAGGGCGTTGCTGTAATTTCTGAAATTTCAGGAAAGGTTTCAAAAATTGATGAACCAAAACAACAAGTTACTGTGCTTTCAGATGATGGCAGTGAAGTTGTTTATGGTGTGCCATATGGTGCAAGATTTAAGGTTGCTGTAGGTTCAAGACTTGAGCCTGGTGCAAGAATAACAGAAGGTCCAATCAATCCACACGACATCTTAAAAACTCGTGGTGTTAAAGATACTCAAGACTATATGATTGTTGAAGTTTTGAAGGTTTACCACAAGTCTGGTGTTGACGTTAATGACAAACACCTTGAAATTATTATTCGTCAAATGCTTAAGAAGGTTAGAATTGAAGATTCTGGCGACACAAATATGCTTCCTGGCGATTATGTTGACATCTTTAGATTTGAAGAAGAAAACGAAAGAGTTCTTTCAGAGGGCAAAGAGCCAGCAAACGCAAAACGTGTGCTTCTTTCAATTACAAAATCTGCACTCGCAACAGACAGCTTCTTATCTGCTGCTTCATTCCAAGAAACCGTGCGTGTTCTTACAGATGCTGCAATTAAGGGCAGTGTTGATAATCTTGTTGGACTTAAAGACAACATTATTATTGGTAAGAGAATTCCTGCCGGTACTGGTCTTAAGAGATATAGAGATATCACTCCAACAGAGGTTAATGCTTATGATGAAGACCTAGAGTCAGATGAAGTTGATGCTTAATAAAAACAGGGCAAAGCCCTGTTTTTATTATTTATAATTAAACAAAATATATTTTAAATCACACAAAATTATCTTGACACTAATCAATTATAAGTATAAAATAAAGTTGTTGACAAATCAACAACTTATTTAAAGTTAATAGGAGTTATTATGAACGTTTTTAAAAAAACTTATTGTCGTATATTTCAAGGTGTGTTTAAGGCAATGCTTCCGTTTTTGCCATATAGGCAGCCTATGTTATTAAACTCTTATGACGAAATTGTTAGCGTTTTAAAGCAAAATAATGTGAATAATATTTTGATTGTAACCGATAAGGGGATAAACAGTTTGGGTTTAACCAAGGCTTTAGAAAGCGCACTGAAAAATAATGAAATTAGTGTTAGTGTGTATGACAACACTGTTGCTAACCCTACAACGGCAAATGTTGAAGAAGCAATGCAGATTTTTTTGGATAATAAAATTCAGGGAATTATTGCCTTTGGTGGCGGCTCTGCAATGGATTGTGCAAAGGCAGTTGGTGCCAGAGTGGCTCGCCCAAAGAAACCTTTAAGCAAAATGAAAGGCGTTTTAAAAGTTAGGAAGAAACTTCCTCTTTTAATTGCAATTCCAACAACTGCGGGAACTGGAAGTGAAACAACACTTGCAGCAGTTATAACTGATAGTGAAACCAGACACAAATATGCAATTAATGATTTTCCACTAATTCCGGCTTATGCTGCCTTAATGCCAGAACTTACTGTTGGCTTGCCAAAGCACATAACTTCAACCACCGGCATGGATGCATTAACTCATGCGGTTGAGGCATTTATTGGCAGAAGCACAACCAAGGCAACAAGAATGGCGGCACTTGATGCAACCAAACTGATTTTTGAAAATATTACGCTTGCCTATGATGATGGCAAAAACATAACTGCAAGGGCAAATATGCTTCATGCCGCTTATCTTGCAGGCGTGGCATTTACTAAATCTTATGTTGGATATGTTCATGCCATTGCACACTCACTTGGTGGGAAATATAACATTCCACATGGTCTTGCAAACGCAATTATTTTGCCTTATGTTCTTAGAGCTTATGGAAAAAAGATTTATAAAAAGCTTTGGAAGCTTGGTGTTTATGCTAAACTTTTTGACCGTGAAACTTCAAAAGAAGTTGGTGCAAAAATTTTTATAGAAAAAGTTGAAGAGCTAAACAGATATATGAATATTGGAACAAGCATTTCTGAAATTAAAGAAGAAGATATTGATAGTCTTGCAAAAACTGCAGAGCATGAAGCAAATCCGTTATATCCTGTTCCAGTTATTTGGAACGCAAAACAACTGAAGAAGATTTATTATGAGGTAAAAAATGGATAGTGAGGCTATTATTGAAAAATTTAATTTGCAAAAGAAAAGCCAGACAAATAGTCCGCTTAAAGATGTGAACTATAGAATTAAACTTCTTAAAAGGCTTTATAAGAACATTAAACTTATGCAAAAAGAAATTTTTGAAGCATTAAAAATGGACTTAAATAAAAGCGAAGTTGAAAGCTATATGTGTGAAGTTGGTTTGGTTCTTAATGAAATAAGTTTTATGCTTAAGCACATAAGAAATTATTCTAAGCCAAAAAAAGTGGCAACTCCGCTTGCTCAGTTTAGGGCGGAAAGCTATAAACTTGCTTGCCCTTATGGAACCGTGTTGATTATTAGCCCTTGGAATTATCCTTTTATGCTTTCCGTGGAACCACTTGTTGACGCACTTTCTGCTGGCAACAGCATAGTTTTGAAACCTAGTGAATTTTCACCAAATGTGAGCAATGTTCTTGAAAAACTGATTAGCCAAACTTTTTTGCCATCTGAAGCAAGTGTTGTTTTGGGCGGAAAAGAAGAATGCTCTTTGCTTTTAGACCAAGATTTTGATTACATTTTTTATACGGGAAGCACAAGAGTTGGTGAAATTGTTATGAAAAAGGCGGCAGAACATTTTACTCCCGTAACGCTGGAAATGGGAGGCAAAAGCCCTTGCATTGTGGATGAAACTGCAAATATTTCTCTTGCGGCAAAGCGAATTGTGTTTGGCAAGTTTTTGAATGCAGGGCAAACCTGTGTTGCTCCAGACTATATACTTTGCAGCAGCAAAATTAGGGATAAGTTAATAAAAGAACTATGCAGGCAAATTGTTTTGCAATATTCAACTGATCCATTAAGGAACCCTAGCTATCCTAGAATGGTGAATGAAAAGCAGTTTGATTCTATGCTTGGTTTTGTGACAAAAGATAACTTGATTTTTGGTGGAAAGGCTAACAAAAATTCGCTTAAGATTGAGCCAACTATATTAAACTCTGATTTTGAATCTCCTGAGATGAAAGAAGAAATTTTTGGACCAATTTTGCCAATAATTTCTTTTGAAAACATTGATGAAGCAATTTTTAGAGTTAACAGTTTGACAAAGCCACTTGCACTTTACATTTTTTCTTCTTCAGTTTCTGTTCAGGAAAAAGTGATTAACTCTTGCGATTTTGGTGGTGGGTGCATTAATGACACTATTATTCATATTGCATCATCTAGGCTTGGCTTTGGAGGGCTTAAACAAAGCGGTATTGGTGGATATCATGGGAAAGTTGGGTTTGATACCTTTACTCACTATAAAAGCATTGTGGACAAAAAAACTTGGCTTGACCTTCCAATGCGATATCAGCCATATTCAAAACTTAAATATAAACTTATAAAAATGTTTCTAAAATAGGAGGGAATATGAAGAAAAATATTTTTATTGCCAATGTGGTTTTAATTGCCTTAATTTTAGTTGGCGATATATTTTATATTTTAAATGGTGGCTTGCTTTTAAAGGGCTTAACAAGTGCTGGCTTTGTGCTTATGGGTCTGTTGAACTTAGCTTACATTTATCTTACTAAGGCTAAGGACTTAAAGTTTTCGGCAATAATGTTTGCAGGATTGTTTTTTGCAATGCTTGGCGACATTATTTTGGAGATTGAATTTATTGTTGGCGCAGCACTCTTTGCTGTGGGTCACATTTTGTTCTTTTTTGCATATTGTAACCTTTATGATTTTGGTTTAAAAGATTTGATTTTTGGAGCAATAATTTTTGTTCCAGCCGTGCTATTTATAACCCTTGCACCTATTTTTAATTTTGGTGAAACCTTAATGGAAATTGTGTGTGTGGTTTATGCAATTATAATTTCTGTTATGGTTGGAAAATCTATTGCAAATTTGATTAAGGAAAGAAATTTAAAAAATGTTTTAATATTAATCGGAAGCATCTTGTTTTTCTTTTCAGACTTAATGCTTTTGCTAAACATTTTTGCTAGTCTTGGAAAAATTACTGGAATACTTTGTCTTGCAACATATTATCCTGCAGAATGTTTGCTGGCACTTTCAATTTTTTCACAGAGAAAAAATAACCTTAATGAAATTAATAACAATGAAGAAAAAGTGGAGGTGAAAGTTAATGATTAAAAACACTACAATAAAATTAGTTTATCAAACTGTTTATGTGTGTCTTGCAATTTTTGGACTCATTGGCAGTTTTGGCTATTTTGAAAAAAGCTTTAGTGCAGATTTTTATGTTTATTATACAAACCTGAGCAACTATATTTGCATGGGCGTTATGGTGGCTTGCCTTGTGCAAACTTTTAGGCTTAGTCAAAAAAAAGAAGAAGCATATTGCACCGTTGCACCAACATTTAAGTTTTTGTGCGTGATTCTTATTTTGGTAACATTTTTGGTATATAACATTTTGCTTGCCGGAGATAAATCTGCAAGTGAATATTTTTCATCACCATCTAACTTGCTTATGCACCTAATTTTGCCACTAATGTTTATTGCAGACTGGATAATGTTTTATGAGCACGGAAAAACAAAGTGGTATCATCCTTTGCTTTGCACAGTTATGCCTCTTGTTTATGTTGTGCTTGTTTTGATTAGAGCGGCAATTGTTAACGGAAAAACAAGCCTTGTGGTTTATCCTTATTTCTTTTTGAATGTTGACAAACTTGGCTGGGGCGGATTTTTTGCATGGGTCAGCATTCTTGTGGTTGTATTTGTGATTATTGGATATTTATTTTATTTCTTTGATAACTTTAAGTTTTTTAAAGCTAAATTTTTGGAATATAAACTTAATAAAAAATCTAAAAAACAAAACAATGAAAAATAACTAAAAAACCATCAAACCTGATGGTTTTTTATATGCAAAAATATAATAAGCCCCAAATAAAATTTGCTTTAATAATTGTTTTTGTTATAATAAACATGAGAAAAATTTATAAAAAATTTTAGCTGACATTTATTTAGAGGGGATTCTTTTTTATGAGAAAAAAAGTTGCAATTAAAAGAAGTTCAAATAATTCTGAAATGACTAAAAAAAAGAAAATATTTTTAGTTTCTGTTGCAGTGGTTTTGCTTATTGCGGTAACACTTTCAGTGGTGCTTCCAATAGCACTAAAAAAACCAAAAGATGTACCATTTAAAATTCCGGCACTTGCTCTTCCAATTGAAGAGCAATATGCGCTGCACAAATTTAAGTTAAACGAGCTGGACAACACGGTAACAACCATTCGTGCAGACACAATGAATGTTACAAAAAGGGGCGTGAAAAGAGAGCTTGGCACAAAGGTTTTTGATGATAGCTATAAATTAACCTATGGCACAGATAGCATTTCAATTGACTTTATGGGTCATTATCCAAGCCCTAGTCATGGCTTTAGTGGAAACTCTGCTGACTATTTAGAAGAAGCAAAAAAAATGTTTTCATCAGATTCAGATGCTATTGCACTTCAAAAATATAGTTTTTTCTATAAATATATGCTTATGTCACAAGGCTATAATGAAGTGTTTGATTTGCAAAAATTATCACAAAGCTTGGTTGATGGTTCAAAAGAAGAGTATGCAAAAAATCTTTATAAACACCCAGCAGCAGATGCTCAATATGGCGAAGTTTTGGGAGAAAATAATGCCGTTGTTAAAGAGATAACTCTAGACACAATATATCGTTCGCTTCATGCAACAGGACTATATATGCCAGCTGGCGAAGTTGTTACTGTTAAGGTGGAAGGTTTAAAAGAGGGCGAACATATCTCTATGGTCATTGGCAGACAAAACTCTTTGGCTTGGAGGGGTGAAGCTGCTTCTCAGGGGACAAACACAACAGGCAAAGATAACTTTTTCTTTAATGCCGACATTATTACCGCTAAGGGCGGATTTAGCGATGCAAATAAATTTAGTTATTCAGAAACAGGTGATGTTATTGGACACAAATTTATTCAAAGTCAGTGGGGCAGACAAAATGGCAGAATGCCATGGCTAACAGCAGAGTTCACATTTAATCAAAATGGAACTTATTATATTGGCACACCTTATGGTGGAATAATGCACATTGGCATGGGCAACACTTATTCAAAAGTAAAAACAACCATAAGTGGTGCAGTTGAAACACCTCACTATATTTTGGGCGTAACAACTCCAGATTATTTTGAAACATATCTTAAGGATGCACCTGGCGTTGTTGGTGTTATGGATACAGAAAATGGTCAGCTTATTGGATTAACAGGCGAAGCAGGAACAGAACTTTATATGCGTCAAATAAAAAAAGAAGATGTTCAAAAGCTTGCAATGCTTTGGCATTCATTCTTTGCAGTAAACGAGTCGTTTACTGGCGGAACATATAACAGAGGCAACATTGTTATGTTTGACTGGCACGTTCCGGCTGGTGCAGCGGTTGCACTTGGTGGATATACCTATGCTTGTCCAACTAGCTGGTTTAATAATGCAATGAACTATAGAGGATTGCTAACAGCTGGTCAGTGGGGAATTTTGCATGAAGTTGGTCACAGCCATGGTGCAGCATATGGTTCAATTTGGGGCTTTGGTACCGCAAGAGAAGGCGAAGTTAGAAACAACGCTCTTACACTTTTAAGTTACATTTTGTTCTGCGATGTTGGAACAACAATCAGAATGGGTGGTGGAGCAGAACATGGTGGTTATGCAAATCCATATTCAACACTTTCTGAAACGCTAAAATTTCCAAGTCAAGTTCACAATGACTTTGATGATGGCACCTATGGCTATTTTCAGTGTTTGGGGATGTATTCAAACATAATGCACTCATTTGGTGCAGAAAAATATTATGAGCTTTTATACACCTATAAAAATAATCCAAACTTTGTTACAGTAAACACTGCGGGACTCAATGAAACTGATAGAAATCGCAAACTTGCTCTTGCAAAACGTGCAGACTTTGCCTATAGATGCTCAACCGTTTTTGGCATGGATTTTAGAAAATATTTTAACACTTTCTATGCCGCAAATATTGACAATAGCATGTTCACAAAAGAGCAACTTAGTGAAATGAACAAGCTTCCAAAATATGAGCCAATTTCATGTTTTTATGCTGGTGGAATAGACGGCGTTAAAACTTCTGGCGATTATGTTGTTGCATATGGCGATGATATTGTTTTTGACTTATTGGAAAAAACAATAAGTTCACTTGACAAAGATGGTAAAAAGGGTTTTGAGATTTTATCAGGGGCAAAGGCAACTCATGGAAAAATTAAAGAACTAGAAAATGGCAAAATTGTCTATTCATTTAATCCGAAATATTTTGGAAATTGTGATGAAATCAAGTTTAAAGTTAAATTAAGTGATGGTGTTGTTCATGAGTTTACAATTTATTTAAGAATAAATTATAACAGCACAAAACTTTCAACTTATTCTGAAATAGAGCCAATTTCAGGAAATTATTGGGATGCTGTTGATGAAATTATTAATACAAAAACACCAACAATTTCTTCAAATCCATATTCTTATATACCAACCTATAAAACAGCAAAAGGCTGGGAAATTAAGGTTTCAGAGTTTTATTGGAAAGCTCCACGCACAGGCGAAGTAAATTTCAGTTTCAAACTTGACGATGGTTTACGATTCTATTTTGGAGAAAATTTTAACTCTTTAGAAGATCAAGGTTATTATAGCAGTTATTCAAGCAGTTGGGTTAAACATAGTAAAGCCTTTAAGGTTGAGGCAGGAAAATATTATGCTATAAAGCTTGTTAATGTTAATAAGGGTGGAAATGGATCTGCAGCAATTGGCTATAACTATTCAGGCGAAAACACTCAAAACATTGCAATTGCAGATGTCTTTAATCCAAATTATCCTCATGGAGAATATCACGAAGATTATAATCCTAAGAAAACAAACATAGAAACTTTTGTTTTTGAGCCATCATATTTGGTATCAAAAAAAGACGGAATTTCTGTTTCAACCACAGGCACCGACAAGGGTAGGTGGCAAGTTTTAAAGGCATCAAAAGTTAGTGATACGGAAAATAATAAAGATTATATTAATGGCAATAGAATAACAACCATAACAAGGACAGAGGTTGTAAGAGATGAAAACGGAAACCCAGTTATGCGACCTGACGGAACTTTTGAAACTCAAAACTTTACGCTTGAAGTTGACCAATGGTCATATCTTGTTGATGGCGACTTATCAAACTATTTGCATACTGTTTATGGAAAATATCCTGCAGAGAGTTTTGCAAGTGAAGCCGATCCATTTGAGTTTATTATTGACACAGGCAGAGAACAGTCATTTAACTACTTTAAGGTTATAACCAGAACTGGTGCACTTGGAGTTTCAAAAATAACAAAATATGAGCTTCAAATTTCAAGTGATGGAAACACTTATACCACCATTTCAAAGGGTGATGAACTTGCTTATAAAAACAATATTGCAACCTTGAAATTTGACACAGTAACAGGAAGATATTTCAGACTTCTTGTTAAAGATACCACAGGAAATGCTGGAAAATTTGTTGTTATTGCAGAGCTTGATGCGGGCATAGAGTCAAAAACACAAAGACTTATTCCATCAACCAGCTCACTTCTATTCACAACAAAACACTGGAAAAATTCTTCAGATATTTCAAGTGAACAAAGCGGGTTTATGATTGCTGAAAGAAAGCGTCAAAAAATGGTTGTTAGATTTAATGGTGAAAACCTTGCACTTTATGCAGCCGTTGGCAAAGATTTTGGAATGGCTGACATAAAGCTTGACGGAAAATATTATACAACAATAGACTTTAGCAGCGACATTGCAGAGTCAAGAAAATTAATGCTTAACTTAGAAAATTTAGAAGATGAAACACACACATTAGAAATTATAACAAAATCTTCAGGGAGGGTAATGATATATATGCTCGGAATCAATTACACATCAGAGCTTGTTAATGCTCCAAACATTTATTTAGAGCGAGGACTTACAATTTCACTTATTGTGTTTGTATTATTATTTGCAGCGCTTCTTGCGTTTGTGCTTTGCTTGTTGTTTATTCCAAAGTTCAGAAAGCTTATGGGAGGCAACAGAGCAATTGCGGCACTTGATGTTCACATGGAAAAACGCAGTGAAAAAATAAAGGCAAAGCGTGCTGAAAAGAAAAGACAAAAAGAAGAACAGGCTACTATTGAAAAATATAAGTCAGCTGATGTTGGTGTTAAACAAAAACCAATATCAACTTCTCAATCAAAAGTTGCAATAAAAAAACAAGTGCCAAACAAACCTGAAGTTAAGACAAAACCAGAAGCAGTTAAAAAGTCAGCAGAGAAGCCAGCAGAAAAATCTCAAGTAAAACCTGTTAATAAACCAGCAGAAAAACCAAAAAATAATTCTGCAGAAAATTCTAAGGCAAAACCAGTAGCGAGCAAAGCACTTCCAAAAGAGCCAGCAAAACAGACAAAAAATAACAGTGTAAATGCAGCAAAGCCAGAGGCAAAAAAGACAACAACCACTGCAAAACCTGCTAGCAAGCCAGCTCAAACAAAGACAAGTGCTGCTTCAAAAAGTGCAAAAACAGCAGCAAAAAATACTAAAAAATAGTAAAAATACTTAATTTTTAAATAAATTTTTGCATTTTAACATATTTTTCATAATAAAAAGACTGTGATTATTTCACAGTCTTTTTTATTAAAATTGGTTTTCAATAATTTCAACATCAATTCCATTTGGGTCTTTTATAAAAAAATAAGGTTTACCAAGTCTACCTGACTTTATTATAATTTCTCCATCAAAAATATTATTGTCCTCTATAAATTTTTTGGCCTTATTAATATCACTTACTCCAAGACCAAAATGTTTGTTCCCAACAGTTTTTAAATTATTTGCTGAATCTGGTAAGGGGTTTTGCTCGTGGTTATAGAACAATTCAAGTATCATATCTTGAAGTTTTAAAAGCGTAATTTTAACATTGTCATCCTCATAACTTTTAAATTCTGTAAAACCAAATTTTTTATAAAAATTTATTGATTCTTCCATATTTTCAACAACAATATTTACATGATTAATTTTAAACATATTATTTCCTTTTTATTTACTCAGCTCATTTTTTAAAAGCTCACAAGTATTTTTAATTTTATTTATATTTTCAGGGGTTTTCATATTTTCTTTTGCATAGTCTTGAATAGGTTTAATGTTTTTTAAAACTTTACCAAATTTTTCAATCATCCATTTTGCTCTTGGCATAAGCCAAACATGAAAATGATAACCAGCTTTTTCTTCCAAAACCACATTATATTCTTCACTAATGCCAAATTTTTGAAGTGCAGTTAAACATTTATTAATAAGCTCAATTAAGTTTTTTTGTTCTTCACTATTTAGCTCAGTCAATTTTTCAACATGCCTGTTAGATGCAATAACAACAAACCCATCAATAGGCAGTTCAGCATCTTGCAAAACAGAAAAGTATTCGCCTTTAAAAATATCTGAACCCATAAAATTAAATTTTCCCTCATTAATTGCACAAGCCATGCAACCATCAAATGATTGCTCTTTTCCAGTAAGGTCAATAATTTTATTCATATTTACTCCTAATTTTATTTTGGTGGAAAGATTTTACTTTTAGTGTAAAGAAGTTTAAGCTCTTTAATTTGGCTATAAACTTTTTCGGTTTCAGCTTTAACAAATTCAACATCAATGCCAGATTCCTTTAATTGGTTAAGAATAATTTCTGCGGCTTTCACATAGTCATTTTTAAATTCTGTATTAATCTTTTTCCAGTTTATATTTTTAAAATAATTTGCTACCTCTCCGTTATATTCAATTTTGCCTTCAAGCATCATTGTTGCGATAATTGGATATCCAAGTGTTTGCATAAAATAAGACATATTGTCATTTGAAATGTAACTGTCTTCAGTTTTTGTTATAGTATATTTTTTTGCATGATCCGATGACTCGGCATAAAAAATGTTGTCACCAGCTGAAATTCTATTATCAGCAATTGCACTGTAAGCTTCATAAATTTTTTCTATAATAGGAATTTTATAATAGTTCATATTAACCTCTTTTTGTGAATGGAACAAAAAAACCAGACATATTCACACCTTCATTTTCAAGTAGCATAACTTTTTTGTCAATTCCGCCAGCATATCCAGTTAAGTTTCCATTTGCTCCAACAACTCTGTGGCAGGGAATAATTATTGATATAGGGTTGTGTCCAACTGCTCCGCCAACTGCCTGTGCAGAAACTTTTTTTCCAGTCTTACACTCAATTTGTTTTGCAATTTCGCCATAGGTGATTGTTTTTCCAAATGGAATGTTTTGCATAACTTTGCAAACACTTTCACGAAAAGCCGAGATATTTTTAAGTAACAATTTCGGTGTCCAGTCTGGACACTTACCAGAAAAATAAATATTTAGCCAGTTTTTGGTTTCTTTAAGTATTGGCAAGTCCTTAAAAATAAAATCAGATTTATCAAACTTACAAAAATGTTTTTGACCTTCAATCCAAAGTCCAATAAGAGATTCGCCATCGCTAGCCATGCCAATTTGCCCAACAGGCGAGTTGTAGTTACTCACATATATCATAAAAAAAGTATAACACATTAAAAGCGAGTTTTGCAACTTTCTCCAATTAATTTCCTATTGCGCTACACTTGTTTAAATTTTTTGATATCTTAAAATTATTTTAAGTTAAACTAACTCTTCAAAAGCATAAAAAATTTTATGTTTATCAATATAAGAGGTGTTTTCAAGCTTTTTAAATCCATGCTTAATGAATAGGTTAATTGATGGAATATTGTTCTTAAAAATTATTACGCGTAGAATTTCAAAATTATTTTTCTTGGCAAAATCATAAACAAATTCTAAAGCTTTTTTGTCATAACCATGTCTTTGGAACTCTGGGGCAATTGCCAATCTGCTAATATACAAAAAATTTTTATTTTTAGACCAATTGATAACTTGATAATCAGGATCATCAAGAGTTGTAAGAACAAAGCATCCAACTAGTCTATTATCATCTTTAATAAAAAACATTTCGCCGTTTTTTATGTCACTTTTTAACTCACAAAGAGGGTAAGAACCATTCTAAAAAATTCTAACAATATTATTATTTGGGTCGTTTAAAACTTTTTTATATAACTTTTTAACATTAGGATAATCCTTAGCATTTGCTTTTGTAATCTCCATAAAAAACCTCAAATTTTAATAAGAACATTATATAACAAAATTAAAATGATGTATACAAAAATTTAAAAGTTCATAATTAAAAGCCAACTGAAATTATGAATGGCACGATTGAACTTAACTAAATATTAGAAATACATAACTGCTAAAAAGATAAATGAGAACTATTTAGTAAATTTTATAAAATATCATTTTATAAAGTTTTAAAAGTTAATATGTCTTTGTATGGTTTTATAATGGTGGCGGTTCGAAATGCAAATTCGAACCTGTCCATAAAAATTTGAACCCCAACATTATCCATCAGCATTCTCAACAATATGGATCGAATACTCAATTCGAACAAGGGCGTAGGGAACCACAATTCGAACCTTCAAAGAAATTTTCCAACCACATAGAATTTATAGACTACATTCCAACCCACGAGGTAATAACATACCGCCACCTATTCGCTTATGGTTTTTATGTGGAGTAAAAATTTTAAAATATTACTAATATTAAGTTGACAAGTATATTAAACATGATTATTATTAAAGTATGAAGTTAGCACTCAACTGATTTGTTTGCTAAAATAAACAATAAAGAGGTCAATATATCGGGATAATTAAGTTTATATAGATTTGTATAAATAAAAAGAACAACACCGAGGTCGCCTCGGTGTTGTTTGTTTTAACCTAAAAATGAATTCTTTAGGCCTGAGAAACTTTGAGAATTCAAATGGGAGGTTGATAATGAAATGATCATTATATGCTAATATGTTAACACATTTGTCATTTCATTGTCAACAATATTTCTACAATTTTTATTAGCATAATTTGCAACTCTAATATAAATTGTTAAATATTTGAGGCAATGATTTTTTGTTTTTAGGTTTACTTCAAATTTTATTAAAGGAGAAGTAATATGAAAAAAGAGAATACAGAATAACAGAATAAAAACTACAAAAAGCTACAATTAAAATAAAAGTTAAGGAGACAAAAATGGAAAAAGTAAAAGATTTACTAAATGTGCTAAAAAAATATGGAAACTATTCTTTATATTCAGCAAAGACAAATGTAAAGAACAAAAAAATTTATAAATACGATCAAGAGGTTAATAAAAAATTAGTTCTTGATAGGAAACTAGAAGTATTGGAACAGTTAAGCGAGTGTCCTATTTATGAATATGATGTTTATAGTATAGATAAAGATATTATTCAACAAATTAGCGTTGATAAAATAAATTGGTTTGACATTCAGAAATCAATTAACGAGTTAGACCCACAAAACTTAAATGAAATAAATCCTACTATTATAAATAGATTAACTGATATGGACATATTGTTATTGGATTTAGAAGATGGCAGACAGGCATATATCATTAACAAACACATAACTATTGGTTCCGCTTTTAGAAATAAAACAATGTTTTCTAAAAAAACGTTACTTGCGGAAGACAATATTTATGCATTTAACGATTATCCAGATGTAGTAATTTTGGATAACAATTGCTATATCTTTAACGAAAATAAGTTTAATTCGATGTTTAATTTTAGAGAAAAAATAGATAAAAAGGTAGAAGGGTCAAAAGAGATAATAACGTCATGGCAATTTATACAAGATGGCGAGATGTTTTATCAATATTGTTTAAAAAATTACAATACAAAAAGAGCAATAATAAAAGTCCTTGACAAAGATGGCGTTGATCTATTGACAACTTCTTCGCCTTCAACAATAAAGAAAAAATTGTTAAGCCATGATGAATTGGTTGATAAGTTAACTTTTGATCCGAATACAAGCAAACTATTAGTTAATGATGAAATTTGTGATTTAATATTAAAGATATTAACTAATAAGATAGGTCAGGACTTATTTACGGATAAGTTATTTGGTATGGGAGATGGCGATGAAGTTAATTAAGAAAATATTGTTATACTTAACAGCATTCAATCCTATGGTATTTTTGCTATTGTTATCGTCAATAATTCAAATTCAATTTTCTGACGAATTATCTTGGAATAAGCAGAATATAATAGTGATTTCATCTTTTTTAATTTTTCTAATTATAACATTTATAATAGCAGTGATTTTCGTAAAAAAACCTTTAAGAAACGATTCTTGCAAAGTGGTGTTAATAGAAGTTAAAAATCTAACAGATAGTTATTTCTTAGGTTATTTTGCTTTATTTGTCATGTTAGACTTGTCTTTTGATTTAATGAGCTTGGAGAGTCTAATAATTCCGGCCATCTTGATTATAATAATTGGTGTAGTGTATATATCAAATGATTTATACTATATAAACCCTTTATTTAATCTTTTTGGTTATAAATTTTTTGATATTAAATATCAAAAAAACAATGTAAATAAACAATATTCGGGAAGAATTTTTAGCAAAAATAACTTAGAAAAATATATAGATGAAGAAATAGAAATGGATTATAGCATATATAATTTTAGCAAGCAAAGGAATGAGCTAAATAAAATTAAAAAATAAAAACAAACAGAAATTGCCGTTATAGGCAATTTTTATTTGTAAATTGTTGACTTTATTGCCGATATTGGCTATTCTTTTAATAGAATAAAGAATGAGGTTTACGTTAATGAGATTTTTGACAGCTAGCGAAATTGCTAAAAAGTGGAATATAAGTGAAAGGTCTGTTCGTAATTATTGTCGGCAAGGAAGGGTAAAAGGCGCTGAACTTAAAGGCAAAACATGGATAATTCCTGAGGATGCTGAAAAACCAGAAAGGGTGGAACGTAAAGAGTTTAGTGATAATCCGCTTCTTAATAAATTGAAAGAAGAAAAAGATATGGGGCTCAAAGGTGGAATATTTGAAAAAACAATTGTTGCTTTAACATATAACTCCAATCATATAGAAGGAAGCAAATTAACAGAAGACCAAACAAGAATGATATATCAAGTACAAGAAATTTATACTGGTGATCAAACAATTTCAGCAAATGATATACTAGAAACGATAAATCATTTTAAATGTGTAGATTTTATAATAGATACGGCACTATGTAATTTGAGTGAAAGTTATATAAAGCGTTTACATTTTGAGCTTAAATATGGAACTTTTCATAGTCTTGCAATCAATGTTGGATTATATAAAAATTTTCCAAATGAAGTTGGCGGAAATGAAACCTGTCCACCTGAAAAAGTTTCCGAAGAAATCAAAAAACTTTTAGATAACTATAATGCAAAACAGACTAAAACTATTAATGACATAATTGAATTTCATAAAGAATTTGAAACAATCCATCCATTTCAAGATGGCAACGGAAGAGTAGGGCGGTTAATTATGTTTAAAGAATGTCTTGCCAACAATATAGTTCCATTCATAATAGAGGACGAATTTAAGCTCTACTACTATCGTGGCCTCAAAGAATGGAACACTGAGCGTGGCTATCTAACTGATACTTGCCTCGCTGCCCAGGACAAATATAAAAAATGGCTAGAGTATTTTAAGATTAATTATTGATAAATGCAATAAAATCTAATATAAGCTATAGCAGAAATATGACGATTTAATGGTTTGTCACAAATTGATTAAAATTGTGTTAACATGAACTTATTTAGGGAGAAAAAATAGATGCATAATGAATTATATACAACAGAATATGATGTTGAGAAAATGTTTATAGAGGTTATTACTACAAATTGGTATAAATATAATAATTTATCAAGTTATGAAGAGCTTCTTGAAAATTTTAGAAATAAGTTAAATCTTTTAAATAAAGATATCCTCAATGCAAAACCATAAAGAAGAATTGAAACAATTTCGTAACGAAAATAAAGAAATGATAAGAAGATTAGAAACTATAAGAGATAAAGTATATTCGCATTTTGATTTAGATTATTATAAAGATTGCGATAAAATATCAATGCAATTTATTGAGAAATGTATTTACTTTGTGGCCGAAGTGTTAGGAATTTTAGATAAAATTTTATTTATATAAAAAAGATAGCTTAAACAAAGAGCTATCTTTTTAAAATTATTCCAAATCTATTTGGTCTGAAGAAGTAGACACATTGTTCGTATTTGAAATAGGTTGGCGGAGAGAGCGGGATTCGAACCCGCGCTACATTGCTGTACTACACCCTTAGCAGGGGCGCCTCTTCGGCCTCTTGAGTATCTCTCCAAACTATTCACTTAATTAAAAAATGTTTACTTAAAAAATATTTTAATTATACTTTTTGCAAACAATCTTTTATCAAGCGTTTTGATTATAACATAAAGCTGCTAAATTATTCAAGTGTTTTCATTAAAAAATAAATAATTCTTTATGCAAATTTATTACATAAAAGTGCATCAAAATCAGCAAAAATTTATTCATCAGTTTTTGCATTTTGATCTTCTTTTGATTTTTTAATATTTTCGCTATCACGAATTTCAAGAAGGTTATGTTTGATTAAAGGAATATTTTTTCTTATAATTATTTTTATAATTTCAAAAATAATGAAAAATATTGTGATGACAAGCGAAAGCACGGCATACAAAATTGCTGACACATTTGTTGTTCCTGTGGTAACAAACGCACTAATTGCGGTGATTATTGAAAGCACAAAGTTAATAAGCTGAATTATATATTTCAAAAATTTAACAGCACTTTTATAATTTTTAAGATGATATTTCATCTTGTTTTTGCTTGAAAGCCCAACAAAAAGAAGAATTATAAATATAACAGCATATGCAATAAGAAGGTAAATTATAACCTTAGAAAGGAAAGTTTTTTCAGTTAGTTTATATGTAACAAAAAGTGTGTAGCAAGAATAAAGGGCAATAGAAAAAATATTCCAAAGCACAAACAAAATTTTGGACTTTCTTGATGGTTCCAAAATTGTGTTTACGTGCTCAGGCGTTCTTGCAATATTAGACTCTTTTTGTTGCTTTTTGCCAAAAACTTTCATAACTTAATTATATTATTACCATAAAAATAAAGCAAATAAACTTAAGCTTAAAATAATTTTAATACGGATTTAATTTTTGCAAACAGAAACGAAAATTTGTTAAATTATATACTTTAAAAAAATTGACTAAAGTTTGGTGCTGTGTTAAATTTAAATTAGCAAAAAGTTTATTAAAATGTTAAATAAAAATATAAGCTAAATGCAAAAAAAATCTAAGGAGAAAATTATGTCTAAAAAATATGTTTGTCCTGTATGTGGATATGTTTATGAAGGTGAAAACCCACCAGATGTTTGCCCACTTTGCGGAGCAGAATTAAAAGAGGTTAAAGAAGATGGCTTAACATGGGCTGCAGAGCACGTTGTTGGTGTTGCAAAAGATGCCCCAGCAGAAATTTGCGAAGGGCTTAGAATGAACTTTAATGGCGAGTGCAGTGAAGTTGGAATGTATCTTGCGATGAGCAGAGTTGCATTCAGAGAGGGTTATCCTGAAATTGGACTTTATTATGAAAAGGCAGCTTATGAAGAAGCAGAACACGCAGCAAAGTTTGCAGAGCTTCTTGGCGAAGTTGTTACAAACTCAACTAAAAAGAACTTAGAAATGAGAGTTGAAGCAGAAAATGGAGCAACCGCTGGAAAAGTTGAACTTGCAAAAAAAGCAAAAGAACTTAACCTTGATGCAATTCATGACACTGTTCATGAAATGGCTCGTGACGAAGCTCGCCACGGCAAAGCGTTTGAAGGCTTGCTTAATAGATATTTTAAATAGGTTTAGCTAAAACTAGCCACCACCAATTTGTTTGGTGGTTTTTTTGTGTTTTCCATTATTTTTTAAGTAATTAAATACATTATAAAATTGAAAAATATATTAAATTTCCTTGAATTTAATGGGGACTCAGGCGTATACTATAAGCAAGAATTGTGGCAACATAAGCATAATAAAAACAAATAAAACAAAAACTAATAACGGGAGAATCTTATGGGAAACAAAACTAGAGTGATTGGAAAGAGCAAGCAAATAATAATTGCGGTTATAAGCATTCTTGTTATTGCAACAATTGCAGTGATCTCTGCCTTAGTGTTTACATGGGGAAAGGATGACTCTGGCGAAAATCAGGGTAATGAATATAGCATTGTTGTAAGCTGTGGAATTGATGGAGTTTCTGATTATTCGCTAACTGTGAAAGAAGGAACAAAGATTCGTGAGTTAAAAGGCATGCTCAGAGAACTAGATGGCTATAAAATTGATGGAATCTATAAAGACGATGCCATGACTCAGCCATATTCAGATAATGAGACTATAAATAATTCCACAAAAATTTATATTAAGTTTGTGAAGGCGTATCGTATTAACTTTGCCAATGAAGAATTTAAAACTGGCATAAGTGTGAGAGTTGATGGAGAACCTGTTGACCAAAACACCACTTTTGTTTATGGGGCAAATGTTATCATAAGAGCAACACAAAAAGCGGGTAGAGAAATTGTAGAGTTTAAGGTTAAAGTTGGAAACGGCGAAGCACAAGACATTCTTTCAGAAGTTTATCGTCATGAAGTTAATGGAGTGATATATTATGAAGTTGAACTCACTGGCGATGGCGATATAATCATTGAATATAGAGAATCCTTAAAGCAATATGTTTTTGAAAATATACCAGCAGGTGTTACAGTTAAACGCGAGGGTGAGTTGCTTTCTAATAGCAGTGCAATATTTTATGGAGACAAACTCACATTTACATATGTAGAGAGCACAAAAAATGATACTGGAAAAACTAAACAGGAAAATGGCTATCATTACACTGAAGTGGAAACAATAATATATAGTTTGGTTGTTAATGGAACTAATCTTGCCAGCGGAAAAACCTATGTTGTTAGTGGCGATGTGGGCATGGTGCTTAACATCAACTCTAGCACTGCGTGGGAAAAAGGCGAAATGGTTCAATATGATTTAGGAACTATTCCAGATGGAGTAACTGTGACCAGACATGGAGAAACTTTAAATAGTGATTCTGTAATTTACTGGGGAGATGAACTCACATTTGCATACACAGAAACAAGTGTGGTTTTGACTGGTAACACAAAGTTTGAATCAGGCTATAAGTGGGCAGAAAAAGCAACAACAACCTATAGTTTATCGGTTGGTGGAAAAACCATTGTCAATGGAGGAAAATTTACAGTAAACGGAAATGTTGAATTACTATTAAGTTCAACAACAAGCACTAATTGGAAAGAGAGTTATGCTTTGGTTAGCTTTGCAGATGCATCTTGGTCAGAGATAAATGAGGTTGCAGAGGCAGACTATGCATCAGAAGCGTATAAAGTTGGCGACAAAAAAGACATAACCTTAACAGATGGCGAAGTTTTAACATTTGTTATTTTAGGTTTTAATCATGATGATTTAACCAGTGGTGGAAAAGCAAAAATAAGCATTGGAATGGAAAATTTAACAGAAACTAAATTTAAAATGAACTCTACTTTAACCAATGTGGGTGGCTGGGAATCTTGTAAAATTAGAACTATGCTTAGTGACTATTTTGATAAACTTCCAGATGAATTGCAAGAGATGATTAAGGAAGTAAACAAAAATACAAATGAAGGAGGCCAGTCTAAAAATATAGTAACTACCTCAGACAAGCTTTGGTTATTTAGTCCTGCGGAGATATTTTCACCAACTGCTATAAAGACTGGTTGGAGTTTGTTAAGAGACCATGCAACATACTATACTCAGGAAGGAACACAATACGAGTTTTATAGGAACTTAGTAGGAGATGAAGAGCCAAATAACAAAATAGAATCATTAATTAAAAAATTATCTAATGGAAACGGAGAAGCAAGTATGTGGTGGTTGCGTTCCCCTAGTATTAGTACCAAGCTATCTATTATATGTATTGAAGCTAGCGGAAAACTAAATGGATATAATGCTACTTTTGAAAATGGAATTTGTTTTGGATTTTGTTTGTAGATAACTGGGCATTACTAAAAATTAATCAAATAATAATAAAAACCATCCAACTATAGATGGTTTTTTGTTTACTTTAAATACATTAAAAGTACTGTGATATCAGCAGGGTTTACTCCTGAAATTCTGCTAGCCATGCCAACTGTCAGTGGTTTAATTTCTGCAAGCTTTTCTCGTGCTTCATTTCTGAGACCAGAAAGCTTTGCATAATCAAGGTCTGCAGGAATTTTCTTTTCTTCGAGCTTTCTTGCCTTATCAATTTGTTCTTGTTGGCGAGAGAGATAGCCAGAATATTTTGTGTCTATATCAACCTGAGTTAGCACAGCTTTGCTGTAGCCTTTAACAAGTTTTAAGGCTTTATTTGCTTTAACAAAATCAAAGGCAGGACGCTTTAAAAGATTTTTTAGGCTTGTGGCTTGAGATGGTATTTTTTCATCTAAAGATTCTAAAAATTCGCAAAGATTTGATGAAATTGGCACTGTTTTGTTGATTTCTTCCTTAAGTTTTGCGATTTTTTGCATTTTTTTCTTAAAAACGCTATAGCGTTCATCATCAACAAGCCCAACGTTTCTGCCAATTTCTGTTAGTCTTTGGTCGGCGTTGTCTTGCCTTAAAATAAGCCTAAACTCCGCACGGCTAGTCATCATTCTATAAGGCTCATTGGTGCCTTTTGTGGTAAGGTCATCAACCAAAACACCAATATAAGATTCGTCTCTTTTTAAAATGATTTGCTCTTTGCCTCTTAAATATAGCGAGGCATTTATGCCTGCCAAAATGCCCTGACCAGCAGCTTCTTCATATCCGCTTGTTCCGTTAATTTGACCAGCACAAAACAGACCTTTAACTTTTTTGAACTCAAGCGTTGGGAAAAGATTTAGTGGGTCAATGCAATCATATTCAATTGCATAGGCATACTTTAAAATTTTTGTTTTTTCCATGCCCTCAATACTTTCAACCATTTGATGTTGAATGTCTATTGGCATGCTTGTTGAAAGACCCTGAATGTAAATTGTGTTGTCATCAACTGTTTCTGGTTCAAGAAAAATTTGATGTTTGTCTTTGTCGTTGAATCTAACAAATTTTGACTCTATTGAAGGGCAATATCTTGGGCCAAGACCCTTAATAACTCCAGAATAAACAGGGGCTTTATCTATGTTGTTCATAATTAAATTTTTGGTTTTTTCAGAGGTATAGCCCAGCCAGCAAACCCTTATGTTTTTGTTGGCTTTTTTTGTCAAAAACGAAAAAGTTTGAATGCCGGTGTCGCCTTTTTGAATGGTGAATTTTGAATAATCAATAGTGTTTCCGTCAACTCTTGGAGGTGTTCCAGTTTTAAACCTTCTAACATCAAAACCAATGTTAATTAAAGATTTGGTTAGGGCATTTGCTGGTGGAAAACCTGAAGGTCCAGATTCATTAATAATTTCTCCAGTGATAGTTTTAGAACCCAAATATACGCCAGTGGTAAGCACAACGGCTTTTGCAAAAAAGGTTTTGCCGTCAGCAGTTTTAATGCCCTTAAGCTTCTCGTTTTCTAGCAAAATTTCACTGCACTCTCCATCATATATTGAAAGGTTTTCTTGATTTTCAAGCACGCTTTGCATAGATCTGTGATAGCCAGTTTTGTCAATTTGAGCCCTAAGACTTTGAACAGCTGGGCCTTTGCCAATATTAAGCATTCTTAGCTGAATGGTGTTTTTGTCTGCCTGCTTTCCCATTTCTCCACCAAGTGCATCAACTTCGCACACAATGTGGCCTTTGGCTGTTCCACCAATACTTGGATTGCATGGCAAAAAGGCGATGTTGTCTCTCACCAAATTAATTATGAGAGTTTTTTGTCCCGTTCTTGCTAGGGCAAGGCAAGCTTCGCAGCCTGCATGGCCTGCTCCAACAACAATGGCATCAAAAGTTTCACCATCTTTAATGCAATATTCTTTATTTGCTATGTTTTTGGCATAGTCAGTTATGTCGTAATTAATATTTTCCATTTTAGTCCTTATTCAAAAGTTTTGCCAAGACCTGGGGTTTGTCCTGTTGCAACAACATATGCCCCATCATAGGCATCTAAAAATTCAAAACCAAATTTTTTGAATAATTTTTGGCTGGCTAAATTTGTTCGTTCAACATTAGAAAAAATTTCTGTTGGCATTTTTCCTACATATGTTTTTATGGCTTGGCCTAGGTTGCTTAAAATAAAAGTTCCAACACCTTTGTTTTGAAAATCTGGATGAACAACAATATATTGCAAGAACACTTCAGGAGACTCAGACTCAAGTCTAAAGACAGACTGAATTGTGAAACCAACAATTTTATTTAATTTATTTTTTGCAACCAAAATTAGCTTTCGCTCGTCTTCACCAATAGGGAACTGTTCATAGTTGGTTTTAATAAGTTCTTGCATTCCAAGGATTGTTCCATCTTCAAATAAAAATTTTTCAAATGCGTCATATTTTGGAGTGCCCCTAAATTCTTTATCCCACTCTAAAATCTCACCAATTTCATTTTCAAAGTCAATCGGCATAAGTTTAAGTTTTTCCATATTATTTTCCTAAACAAAATTTTTCAAAAATTGAATCTATAATATCTTCGCTGGTTGTGTTTCCAGTTATTTCTCCCACGGCAAGGTAGGCGTCTTTAATGTCAATAGACACAAGGTCTAAAGAGTCATCCACTATGTTTTTGCAGGCATTTTTTAAACTATTATATGTTCTTTGAAGAGCGTCTTTATGTCTTTCGTTGGTAATGATAACGCTTTCGCCTGAAAGATTAGAAATTTTTAAAATATCAAATAGTTTTGCTTTTAAGTCGTTTAATCCAACACCAGTTTTAGAGCTTATTAAAACTTCATTTTCAAAAGTTTTGGTGAGTTTGTTTTTTAGGTCAGATTTTGTTTTAACCACAATAAATTTGGTGTTTTTAATTTCGTTAAAAATCTCTTCATCTTCAACTGAAAACTCGCTGCTTTGATCAAGCAAAAACAAAACTATGTCTGCCTGAAGAATTAGGCTTTTTGCTTTGTCAACCCCAATTTTTTCAACGGTATCCATGGTCTCACGAATGCCAGCAGTATCAGTAAGATTTATTTTAATATCATCAAGTAGAAAGGTGCCTTCAACAATGTCTCTGGTGGTTCCTGGAATATCTGTAACGATGGCTTTTTCTTGCTTAAGCAAACTATTTAACAAACTAGACTTTCCAACATTTGGTCTTCCAACAATAACAGCATTAATTCCGCCAGAAATAATTTTTCCAGTTTCGGCGGTATCAAGCACTTCTTTAATTTTTAAAGCAAGTGCTTCAAGCCTTTCTTTAACTTTTGCTTTTGTAATATATTCAATAGTTTCTTCAGGATAGTCAAAGGAAATCTCTATTTCAGACAAAACATCAGTGAGTTCTTCTTGAGCTGAAAATGCAAGTTTGCTTAAACTTCCAGATAATAGGTTATAGCCCGCTCTAATTTCTGCGTCACTTTCTGCATTAATCATGTCCATCATGCCTTCGGCAGAAGATAGTGACATTTTTCCATTCATAAAAGCTCTTTTTGAAAACTCACCATTGGTTGCAGGTCTTGCACCCTTTGCAATACATTCTTTAAAGATTCCGCTGGCAATTTTTGTTCCACCGTGGCATTGAAATTCACAAATATCTTCGCCAGTATATGAGTTTGGTGTTTTAAATACAACACACATACACTCTTCAGAAAATCCAGCAGTTGATAGTTTTCCAAGATATAGTTTTCGTGGTTCAAATTCAGAAGGATGTATTTCATTTTTTGCAACAAAAATTTCATCTGCAATTTTAATGGCAGATGCTCCAGACATTCTAACTATTGCAATAGCCCCAGAGCTTGACCCTGTTGAAATTGCAGCAATTGTTTCTCCTGAATAACTTTTCATATGTTGATTATATCACTTTATAAAAAATTTTCAATGCTTTTTAAGCCAAAATTTTCACTTAAAATCTCAAAATATAATAAGTGTCCAAAAAAGCCAAATTACGTAAAAACGCTTTGACAGACTATGCCCTTATAATTATAATTTAATCATAGATTAAATTAAGGGGTTTTTAATGAAAAAAGATATATCAGTTTTAATGTCGGTTTATAAAAATGACATTGCAAAAAATGTTGCAATTGCGGTTGAAAGTGTTATGGATCAAACCTTAAAACCAAAGCAAATAGTTATGGTTGTGGATGGTCCAGTTTCTGAAGAATTAATGAACACCGTTAATGCACTTGCAGAAAAGTATAAAATTTTAGAGGTTTATCCACTAGAGCAAAATGTGGGTTTAGGAAATGCTCTTAGAATTGGCTCAGGTTATTGTAAACATGACCTTATTGCCAGAATGGATAGTGATGATATTTGTGTTAAAGAGCGTTTTGAAAAGCAAATTGCGTGCTTTGAAAAAGATCCAGAGCTAAGTCTTGTTGGCTCAAATGCACAAGAGTTTTTTAATGAGTTAGATAACCTTGCAAACATTAAGGCAGTTCCAGAAACTCATGAGGAAATTGTTGAGTTTATGAAAACCAGATGTCCGTTTTGTCATATGTCAGTTATGATGAAAAAAGACATTTTGGAAAAAGCTGGTGGATATTTAGATTGGTATTATGCAGAAGATTATTATCTTTGGATAAGGATGTATCTTGCTGGTGCAAAGTTTTATAATATTCAAGAAAACTTAATGTATGTTAGAATAAACTATGACACATTCGCACGTCGTGGTGGCATGAAGTATTACAAAAGCATTAAAGATCTTTTGAAATATATGAAGCAAAACAAATTAATAAAACTTGGAACATATAACAAGGCAAAGTTTCAACGTTTTGTTGGTCATGTTTTGGTTCCAAAAACATTAAAGAAAAATCTATATTTAAAATTTATGCGAGAAGAAAAGGAACCTAAGAAAAATGAAGATGTTAGTGGAAAAGAGTTTTAATAGATTTAAAGACTTCATAACACAAAAGCAAAAAATTTTAAGAATTTGTTTATATTCTCTTTTAACAATTTCTTTGCTTTTTACTTGTTTTTATGAAATAGGTGTTTATTTCTCATTGGCAATTTTGTTTTTAGCTTTAATTTTTGGAACAACCAATGATGTTGTTTGCCTATATCTGTTTTATTCAAATTTTAATGATATTATTTTATTTAAGGGTTCAGAGTATATTGTTGGCTTTGCCTTAATTTTTGCTTTGGGAATTAGATTTTTAATTAAGCTTATTAAAAAGCAAAGCAAAATTCATATTTTGCAGCTTGTTCTAGGAATTATATTTGCAATATTTATTGCAATTCCATTCTATAGAACACCATCACTATATAAACTCTTTGGATATTATTTGTTTATTGCAGTAACATATTTGGTATTTGAACTAAAGGATGATTTAAGCATAAAAAAGATAATCAAAGTTTATACACTTGGTTTATTAATTTCATCTTTCATGGCACTTCTTAGACCATTCTCTCCAAGGCTTCAGTCTTGCATGGGATATGTTGTTACATGGGGATATCTTCGCTTCACTGGGTTTTTAGGACACCCAAATCCATATATTTGCAGAGCAGTGATTGCTCTTGGTGGTTTGTTGGTTTTGAAGTATTACAAAAAAATTAACAACTGTGAGTTTTTTGGACTTCTTATTCCGCTATTTATATTTAGCTATATGACATTGTCTAGAATGTTTATCATTTCATTTGCGGCATCACTTATAATTTTTGCCATTTTATATTTTGTTAAATATAAAAAGAAAGCCTTTAAATTAATTTTAAGCATGGCAGGTTGTTTTTTGGTTATTTGTGGTGCATTCACAATTGAAACAAAAATATATCTTTTCAGAGCAAACATTTTGCCTTTCTCGTCAATATCTGATTTTTATTATTCAAGCACTGCTGGTGATACTATTTTTGAGAAGGGAAAAGATAATGAAAGTTTATCTGAAAGCGAAGCAGAAGAGGGCTCTGAAGAATGGTGGCAGCAAGTTTTTGATGGTGAAATTCGCTATGATAATGGCAGAGTTGAATATTGGAAATTGAATTTAAAGGATTGGTCTTCATCCGCCGTTACAATTTTGTTTGGAAAAGGTGTGGATGCTCCAAACATTGGTAGAGCTCACGCACACAATGTTATAATTAGCGAGCTTAGAAAACTTGGCACTTTTGGTTTAACCCTGCTGCTTTGCTATATTGTTAGCTTGTTTAAGGGCAAAAATAAATTTAAAGAGTTTTTGATTATTTTAATTTTTATTGCACCATATCTCATTTGTGATATGCTTGAATCAAACCTAAGCTATGTGTTTATAATCACAGCAGTTTTGTTCTATTTTGAAATTGAAAAAGAAAAGAAAAAAGCAGATGAAAAGCTTAAGGTTAAAACAACAGAAAACTATGATGGCGAAGAAAAAATAAACTGCCTATATTATAATCCAACACTCAATCTTGGTGGAACAGAAGTTTACATGGTTAACCTGATTGAAAACATGGATAAGCAAAAATTTAAGTATGATGTGCTGATTAAATCAAAAGAAAACATAAGTGAAAGCTTGCTTAAAAGATTAAATGAAGCTGGTGCAAAAGTTATATTTTTAGAAGGTCATGGGACTAAGCAGCTTTATAACATTGCAAAATTTTTCAGTGATAATAATGGACACTATGATGTTATGCACATAAACTCGACTGGCGGTTCTGTTGGAATTTTTGCATATTTTGGCAAAGACTTTGGTGGAATAGAAAATGTTATTTTCCATTCGCATATGGGCGGAGTTGACTATGCTCAAACTTTTAAAAATAAGCTAAAGAGCAATGTAGGAATGTTTCTTGCTAAAAACTTTTCAGATAGTTTGGTTGCTTGCTCAAGGCTTGCAGGAAACTTTATGTTTGGAGAAAAATATTGCAGCAAACATAATGTGATGGTGCTTAACAATTCAATTAATATTGATAAGTTTAAGTTTAATAAAGACATTAGAGAAGAGTATAGAAAAAATTTAAAGCTTTCAGACAAGTTTGTTATTTTTAATATTGGCAGATTTGCTCAGCAAAAAAATCATATAAGACTGGTTGAAGTTTTTGCTGAAGTTTTAAAGAAAGACAAAAAAGCAGTTTTGGTTATTGTTGGAAATGGTCCACTTTTTGCTGAAGTTGAAGCCAAAATAAAAGAGCTTAAAGTTGAATCTTCAGTAATGCTTCTTGGTGAAAGAGATGATGTTTCAAAACTTATGCAAGCAGCCGATGTGTTTGTTATGACATCAATTCATGAGGGGCTTCCAATAGTTGCGGTTGAAACCCAAACAAGTGGCTTGCCATTGGTTTTGTCAGATGCAATCACAACTGACACAAACATAACAGGAAACTGCAAATTTGTCTCACTTGATGCAGATAATAAAGTGTGGGCAGAAGAAGTGTTAAATTGCAAAAAATTTAAACGTGGTGATGAAACAGAAAAAATCATCAGTCATAATTTTGACAATGCTTCTGCTGCAAAGATTATAGAAAATTTATATTTAGGAAATTAGGGGTTGTTCATGAAAATCTCACAAAAACTTGTTTCGATAATAGTTCCAGTATATGGCGTTGAAAAGTTCATTTCAAAGTGTTTGGATAGTTTGCTTAGTCAAACTTATTCTGAGCTAGAAATTGTGCTTGTGGATGACGGTAGCAAAGACAACTCTGGAAAAATTTGTGACGAATATGCAAAAAAAGATAAACGAATAAAAGTTATTCATAAAGAAAATGGCGGAGTAATGTCTGCTTGGACAGAAGGCGTAAAGGCATCAACTGGTGAATATATTGCTTTTTCAGACCCAGATGACACCATGAGTGAACACGCAATTTCTAAATTTATGAATGCCTTAACAGAAAATGATGCAGACATGGTTTTGTGTGGATTTAATGTTATTTTTGCAAATTCTTCGCAAAAGAGGTCATCAAATATTGATGATATAACTGGAGTTCTTCAGGGTGAAGAACTTGCAAAGTTTAAGCTAAATTCAGTTAACAAAATAAACTCATATACACCGCTTTATAAATGGAACAAGTTTTTTAAGAGAGAACTGGTTTTAAATAACTTAAAATATTGCAATCTTAAAGTTTCGCTTGGCGATGACTGTTGCATTGCTCTTGGCAGCATTTTAGATTCACAAAAAATTGTAATTTTAGATGAAGCTCTCTATAACTATTTTCAGCGAGGCAAATCAATCATTCATTCATATAACACAAAGCTGTTTGAAATGGGAAATATTTTGCTTGGCGAAATTACAAGAATGCTTAAAGATAAAAACTTTTATACTGAAGAGTCACATCAGTTTGAACAGGCAAGAATTTTATTTGTTGTAACAAAAAACTTAATGACATCTTCACTAAAAAAGAAAGAAAAGAAGAAAATTTTTCAAGAGCTTGTTTGCAGCGATATGGCAAAAGATGTTAAGGCTTATGGTGGCAAAAATAACTTTGAAAAAAAACATCAGTTGTTTTTAAAAGTATTTTTTACTGGTTCATACTTTTTAACACATTTTGCACTTAAAGTGTTTATGTTTTTAAAAGAATCACGTCAAAAAACAATAAAAGAATAAAGGAAAAATTTATGAAAGAAACAAAATTTTCACTCATTGTACCAATATATAAGGTTGAGCCATATTTAAAAAGATGCCTAGATAGCATTGTTAATCAAACATATAAAAATATAGAAGTTATTTTGGTTGATGATGGAAGCCCAGATGGTTGTCCAAAAATTTGTGATGAATATGCTGCAGCGGATAATAGAATCAGCGTTATTCATAAGCAAAATGGCGGATTAATGGCAGCTTGGATAGATGGCCTAAAAAAGGCAACAGGAGAATATGTTTACTTTATTGATAGCGATGACTGGATAACACTTAATTCTGTTTCAGATTATGCAGAGGTGATAAACAACTGCCATCCAGATTTAATCTCAAATAGCTTTTTAATAACATCTTCAAAAAAAGAGTTAATAAAAAAGGGAATGGAATATTCAAAAACAGGTTTTCTTGCTGGTGAAGACTTTGCAGAGTTTAAAGCTGCATTTATGAGAGAAGATTTTAAATGTGAATATTATAGATGGAACAAAATTTTTAAGAGAGAAATACTTTTAAACAACATAAAATTTTGTGATACAAAAGTTGCACTTTTTGAAGATATAAACATTGTGTTTCCAGTAATGCAAGATATAAAAAATATATATTTAATGGAGAAGCCTTCATATCACTATTTTGTGAGAGAAGATTCTATGATAAGGGCAAGTTTTAAAGAGAGAAACATAACTGATAGAGAAAGAGTTTTAAAAGCATTAATTAGCGTACTTCAAGATAAAAACATCAACGATAAAGAGCTTGTTTGCAAACTCAACTATTTCTTCTTAATTTGTATTATTGATGAAATTATTAGGGCAAAAGTGAATCGTAGACAAAACTTTAAAAATGCTCAAAAATCATATATTATTAACAACGAGTTAAAAGACATTTTGCAAAATTACCTTTCAGGCTATAGAAAAAAAGTGTATTTAAATTTTGTAAAAAGCCATTTTTGTACAGTGAGACTTCTTAGGTTTATTGGAAAACTTAAGTGGGAAATAAAGTCAAAGCTGCTTGGCGGAGATAAAAAGAATAAAGAGAGAAATTAATGAACAAGTATACTATAGTAAATTTAAGAGCCAGTCTAAAGTTTAGGCATGACGCCAGAAAAATAAAAAAACAGTTAAAAAGTGAAAAATATACTCACCTTTATATCGGCACGCCTCCATATGGCAATTTGGGTGATCAGCAAATCAGAAATTCGTCTGTTGAATTGTTAAAATCAGAGGGCAAAAATTTTATTGAGCTTTCATATAGAATGTTTTATCATCTTATGGGCGATTATTGGTTTAGGTATAGTTTAAAGAACATAAAAACAATTTGCCTTCAAGGTGGTGGAAACTTTGGGGATAAATATATTCAGGAAGAGCTTATAAGAGACACGGTGATTAGGCTTTTTAAGGATAAAAAAATAATCATTTTTCCACAGACATATTTTGTTGAAAACAAAACAAAGGCAAGTGAAATTTATGTCACCAAAGAAATTTTTGATAGGCATAAAAACTTGGTAATCACCACTCGTGAAAAACCTTCAAGTGCGGCGGTGAAAGAAATGTTTGCAAAAAATAAAGTTATCTTAACTCCGGACATTGTTTTAAGTTCAAATTACACAGAAAAGTTTAAAACTGAGCGAAAAAATAGGGCATTATTTTTAATGAGAAACGATGGCGAAAAGGCAATAGATAATAAATTTATAGAAAACATAAAAAAGGCTTTGGCGGCAGATTTTAGGGTTTGTGAGAGCGACACAGAAGTTGGCTATATGGTCTTTGATATTAAAAGAGATGCAGAATTAAACAAACTGTTTAAAAAAATTGCCTCATCAAAAATAGTCATAACCGACAGACTTCATGGCATGATATTTTGTGCAATCACAAGCACCCCATGCATAGTATTTTCAAATTATAATCACAAGGTTAAGGCGACCTATGAAAATTGGCTAAGCGGTTTAGATTATATAGAGTTTGTTGAAGACATAAATAGTCTAGATGTTAAGGCAACAATCAAAAGACTTAGCGAATCAAAAGACAAATGGAGTGTTCCATCAAAAATGTTTGCACCGCTAATTAAGGAGTTATAAATGTTACAAATTAAACACTTTATAGATATATATGTTCCAGTCCATGTTTGCAATTTAAAATGCAATTATTGCTATGTTTCACAATATGAAGAAAATTCAAAAACTCAAAAACAAGCAAAGTTCAATTTTTTATATAGCCCAGAGCACGTAAAAAAGTGCTTAACTCAAGAGCGTCTTGGGGGCGTTTGTCATTTTAATATGTGCGGTTCAGGTGAAACATTGATTCCTAGAGAACTGGCAGACTATGTTAGGGTTATTCTTGAAAATGGACATTCTGTTATGATTGTTACAAATGGGCTTTTAACTGACAGGTTTGAAAAACTTATGGAACTTCCAAAAGAATTAAAGAGCAGGCTTGGATTTAAATTTTCATTTCATTATCTAGAGCTTAAAAGAACCAATCAAATGGAGATATTTTTTAACAATATTAATTTGGTTAGAAAAAATGGTTGTTCGTTTAGTTTAGAGCTCACAGCAAATGATGAATATGAGCCATATATTGAGGATATTAAGGCACTTTCGCTTAAAAAGGTTGGTGCTCTTTGTCATATAACAATTCCAAGAAATGAACCTGTTAGGGGCATTCCACTTTTATCAAAGCATAGCTTGGAAGAGTTTTATGATGTTTGGAAAGAGTTTGATTCTCCAATGCTTGATAACAAAAAAAGATACTGGGGAGAAAAGAGAAAAGAATATTGTTTGGCTGGCGAAGTTTCAGCATTATTAGACCTTGAAGATGGTGCATTTAAGCCTTGCTATAAGCAAAAATATATGACACAAAATATTTTTAAAGATCCAGAAAAGCCAATTAAGTGGTGCGCTGTTGGAAAAACTTGCAAAGTAGAGCATTGCTTTAACGACCATTCATTTTTGGCATTCGGAGACATTCCAGAGCTTGAATTTTGCAATTATAATGAAATTAGAGACAGAGTTGATAAAGATGGAAAGCATTGGATTAATGAAGAAATGAGAGAGCATTTTTCTCAGAAAATCATTTCAAATTCAGCAAAATCCTTCTCAAAAAAATGTAAATATAAATTTAGAAGAGGAAACATTAAGTTTAAAAACTTCTGTGCAAAGGCAATAAGAAAAATAAAGAAATAAAATGGCAAATGAAAACAGAAAAATAAAAAGCGCAAAAAATGCAGTGTTTGGTGTTGTGTATCAGGTGGTTAACCTAATACTATCTTTTGTTTGCAGAACTTTTTTAATAAAAAAACTTGGCAGTGAAATTTTAGGTATAAACTCGCTTTATGGCAATATTTTAACATTGCTTTCGCTTGCTGAATTAGGAATTTCAAACATCATGCTTATAAAAATTTATAAGCCGGTTGCTGAAGATGACACAGAAAAAGTTGCCCAATATATAAATTTTTATAAAAGGGTATACAACATTATTGCGCTTGTAATTTTTGTGGTTGGAATGGTTCTTGTGCCATTCTTGCATTTAATTGTTTCAAACGACATTGGCATATCAAATAAAGATTTAATAATTTATTATTTAATTTTCTTGCTAAACACGGTTGTTAGCTATTTAATTGTTTATAAGCAAGCCGTGCTAAACGCAAATCAAAAGTTTTATGTTATCAAAATCTTTAACTTTGTGAACTTAATTGTGCAGTCGGCATTAAGAATTGTTGTTTTGTTTGTGTTCCCAAACTATAAGCTATATTTAATTTTAGACTGTGTTGTTACTTTGGTAACAAACATAATCTTAAATATTTATATAGACAAGAAATATCCATATCTAAGGTCCACCAAAGCCATGATAACAAAAGAAGAACAAAAAGAGGTTATGACGAATGTCAAAGATACCTTTTTGTATAAGCTTGGTGGGGTTTTAATTGGAAACACAGACAGCATAATAATTTCTGTGGTTCTTGGAACAACGCTTGTTGGATATATGTCTAACTATAACTTAGTAATAACTGCAGTTAACGGCATAATATCAATAATAATCAGTGCCATTTATGCTAGTGTTGGAAATTTGGCTGTTAGTGGATCTCCAGAGCAATCTAACAAAGTTTTTAATGTAACACTTGGAATTTTCCATTATATGGCGGCATTTTGTGCAATAACCATGTTTTGCACATTTAACAACTTTATTACAATTTGGTTAAAAGACCCACAATATATTTTGGGTTTAGATACAGTTATTGCAATTTGCTGCAATTTTTATCTTATGACAGCAATCACTCCAATATATATCTTCAGAGAAAATTATAGTTTGTTTAAAAAGGCAAAATATTATTTTTTAATTGCAGCATTAGTAAATTTAGTTTCAAGCATAGTGCTTGCAAAATTTTTAGGTTTAACGGGCGTAGTGCTCGGAACAATTTTATGTAGACTTACCACAGTAGTAATTTTGGAACCTCCATATCTCTATAAAACTGTATTCAAAAAAAGCTCAAAAAGCTATTTTTTAAGACAGCTTGTTATGATGATAGTTTCAGCAGCTGCTGCTGCAATTTGCATTATGGTTTGCAACCTGTTTTCATACACAGTGTTAAACTTCTTTATTAAGGCATTAATTTGTTTTGCAGTGGTCACAATATTGTTTGTGTTTGCGTTCTTCACCACTCCAGAATTTAAATATATCATAAACATGATAAAAGAAATTTTTAGAAAATTATTTTCAAAAAGGAAAACAAATGAGGCAGAAGAGGTTAAAAAATAGGCTTGCTGCAGTGCCTCTTATGGCAGTTGCAGCTATATATTTATTTGCTTTGGCTTGTATTTTTAAAATAGAAACCAATGGTTCATTTGCTTTTACTTTTGCAGAGAATTTTATACATTTGTCTTTTGACGATGTTGAAAAAAGCTTTAAAAACTTAAACAACAATAATTTTGCAAGCCTTTCAGAAGAACCATTTTTTGCCATGCTTTTTGAACTGCATAAAACTTATGAAATAAAGGTTAGCTTATATATTTATGGCGATGCTCTTGACGATTTTACGGACAAATATCAGTCAGAATTTTTTGAAGCAAGAGATTGGTTAAAGATTGGCTATCATGCACCAAGTTCAGATAAAAATCTCAAAAACTATTCAAGGTCTGACGCTAAAGCCGAATATCAAAAGTTTATTGATAATGTAATGAGAATTGCGGGAACATTAGAAATTGTTGATAATATGCCAAGGTTGCAAAGTTTTCAGGGTTCAGAGCAAGCCTTGCTTGGAATGAAAGATTCGTCAGGGGGGGGGCTTAAAGGATTTTTATCATCAGATGATAGCAGAAATTCATATTATTTAAGTCGCCTTACAAATAGTTTAATTTTCAGTTCAGATAAAAATTTTTATGATAAGCAAACTGAGCTATATTTTGTAAAAACAGACATAAGATTAGATTGGTTTAATTCTGAGTTTAAAATAGAATATGATTATCAAAAACCGCAATATAGTGATGTTTATAGTGAACTTAACTATAGGTTTTGTGAAAAAACTGAAATTGATAAGGCAATAATAGTTTTTGCACATGAGTGGGACATATATGATGGAATTAATGTTAAACCAGAAAAACTAAGTCAAATAAAAGAAGTTTGCAGATTTGCAACAGAAAATGATATAAAGTTTAGCTTTCCAGAAAAAATGCTAAATAAAAAAGCCATAAATTAATATGGCTTTTTATTTTTCTTAGTCATTATCACTTCTGTTTTCAGAAACATATTCATTCTTTTTTGGAGCATCTTTGCTGTGGTCATCATCAAAATAATCTTTTGATTCATCATAGTTTTTATTTTTCTGAGAGTTAGTTTTAAGCTTAACTATAACATATCTGTTTGGTTCATTGCCATAGCTTTCTGTGATAACCTTGTCATGCTCAGATAGGGCAGAGTGAATAATTCTTCTTTCATAAGAGTTCATTGGTTCAAACTTAAAATCTTTATGGTCACGAACAACTTTTCCAGCGGTGCGCTTAGCAAGGTTGGTGAGAGTTTCTTCTCTTTTAACAATATAGTTGTTGCTGTCAACAGAAATTCTTTTTGCCTCTTCTCTTGGCTTGTTTTTGTTGTAAATAGAGTTAACAACAGTTTGAAACTCTTCAATAGAATCACCATGTTTTCCAATAAACAGTGCAGCATCTTCGCCTGTCACATTAACCAAAAAGTCCTTTTCTCTTTCTTCAACATAGGTGTTAAGATTAAGCCCCATAAGTGAAATAATTTTTTCAACAAGTTCTTTAACCTTTGTTTCTTCTTCTGAAGAAGTTCCAACAGAAACTCTTACTCTTGCCTTGTTAAAAAGTCCTGCTTGTTCAATAACTTCAATGTTAACATCTTCTCTTTTTGCTTCAAGCTTATAAAGTGCAATTTCAATAGCTTGTTCAACGGTTTTACCCTGTGTTTCAATACTTTTCATATTATTTCTCCTGTAGTTTACCTTTTTTGATTAATCTGTTAGCTTCTTTTTCAAGATATTCTTCAACTTCAGCCTGTTTCTTTTTTGTTAGTTTGTTTATAATAAGTGAAATTATTTCGCCAATAGCAATAGAAGCAATGTTGCTGGCAAGGATATAAATTCCAAATGAAGCAGAAGATGTTAAAACGAAGGTTAGCATAATTATTGGCATAACAATTTTCATAATCTTCATGCTCATGCCCATAGATGAGTCTGTTGCTGCTTTTGCAACGGTGTTTGCTTTTTTGTTTTTAAGCTTTGTGTGAAGCTCAGTGATATATTGGGATAAAAATGTTACAACTGCTGCAAGCACTGCCAAAATATAGTAACCATTTTTTTGTCTGCCGCCTTGCTCGTTAACAATTTTTGCAATGGTGTTATATTCGTCTTGGTTTATATTTTTTTCAATATATTCTTTATAAGAAATTTTGTTTTTGTTTTCGTCCTTATATTTTCCTGTTGCCTTATCTCTAAGTTTTTCATATGAAGGGAATGGACTAACGGACGCATCTGCCGACCAAATGTTGTCAACCCAAAGCCAATTAGCCTTGGTTTCGTTCCAAACATTAACGGTTTCTTTTTCAGCTGCGGTTTTTGCAGATTTTATTGCTGGAGCATATTTTTCAACAAGGGTGCTTTTCTCATTCCAGCCCTCATCGGTGTCTTGATGTTCTTTAAGCCACTTGTCTGCAGCAAAATATTCATTATATTTTTCCTTGGCATTATCGTAAGTAATATCGTCATTTTTGTCAAAGTCGGCAAATGCCTTAGAAAAAGTTTCAGAATAGGTCACATTAAGTTTTTCATATTCAACAATCGCCTGATATGTCGTGTTTTTTTGAAGTGAGGCATAAAAAGTGAAGAACACAACCATTGTCATAACAAGGTTAACAAGCATAACAATGCAGCTGATGCCGGCGTTCATGCCTTCTCGTTTATAAAGTGACTGTGTTTGGATTCTAACTCGTTGTTGGTCAGCACCAAACTTCTTTTTAATTTTGGCAACTTCAGGTGCACATTTTTGTTGAACAAGGTTTTGCCTTTTTGTGGTATATTTAACTCCAAAGTCAAGAGGAGATAAAACCAGCTTAACAACAATTGTTAAAAGCAAAATTGTCCAACCAAAGTTGGCAATTCCATTTTGAAAGCCTTCAATCAAAATAGACCAAAGGTCTTTTGGAGCAGCCACACTAGAAAGTAGTGATAAAAAATTCATATTCTCTCCTTACATAAAATATTTATAACGTTTTTTAGGATTAATAGGAACTTTGTCTGTTCCACCTTTTGTCCAAGGGTTGCATCTAAAGAGCCTGCTAATGGTTAAGCAAAGGCCTTTAAAAAATCCCCACTCAGCAAAAGCCAAACCTGCATAAACCGAGCAAGTAGGATTAAATTTGCATGCGTGGGGAATAAATGGTGAGATGCAAAATTTAAATATCATTATAAGCCCCAAAGCAAAAAACTTTGGAATACTAATAATAGATTTAAGAAATTTTTTCATTAACGAGACCAGCCTTTAAAATAAGTTTGTGAAACTCACAAGAGAGTTCAAAAAAAGTAAATTCAGAAATTCCTTCTCTTGCCACCACAATAATATTATATTGTTGTTTCAGGTTAGGAATTTCAGCATAAACAATTTCACGAAGTCTACGTTTAATTAAGTTTCTCATAGTTGCGTGACCAATTTTTTTTGTTACAGCAAAACCAACCTTAATATCTTTGGTTTTAGAAGGTGAAACATAAAGTGTTATAGCCTTGCCAGAAAAGTGTTCTCCGGCTCTATAAACATAATTAAATTGATAACGCTTTTTAAGTCTGTTGGCTTTTTTTAGCATAATGACCTTCGTTATTTTCTAATAAGTTCTTTGCGACCTTTGTTTCTTCTTCTAGCAAGTACGTTTCTGCCACCTTTGGTTTTCATTCTTTCTCTAAAACCATGAACTTTGTTTTTGTGGTTCTTTTTAGGTTGAAATGTTCTTTTTGTCATAATAATCTCCTAAGTAAAATAGTTTAGTTCTGCGAGCCTGTCGCAGTATACCGCTACATTATAAACGCAAAACAGCCGCTTTGTCAAGAATAAAGTCAAACTTTGCGTTTAAAAAAAACTAGCATTTTGCTAGTTTTTATCTGTTTTTATATTAGCATTGGTTTTTATAAGACAGCCATTAATAATTTTTTTAGATTTAGATAGTGAAAAATAGAAAATAACTGTAAGAATAATGGTTGTTAAAATCATAACGCTCATTTCCACAATAAAGGTGTTAAGAGTTGAAAAAATAAAGTCTGGGAAAGCAAAAGATTTTATAGCAGTAATCAAAAGCTCAATAATGGCATTAGTTCCAACTGAATAAAAGAAAACAGATGTCACAATATAATTTTTTGAAGTTTTAAGTCGGTTTTTTTCATCTTTTTGAGTGTTATAAAAAATTGAAAGGTTTGCAATGGTTGATAGAAATGAAAGATAAATAAAGAAGACTATAATAGAAATTATGTTTCTATATCCTCCAATAATATAATAGGTGTTTGTGAATAAAAAGAAGGCAATATAAAACATAATTCTGAACCAAGCGGGAACAACCAAGCCCTTAATTTTTGTTATAAAGAAAGACAAAATAAACAATGCAAGGCTAAGCACAACCAAAATGTATGCAAAAATATAGTTAAACTCTTCATAAACATTTAGCGTTATTGTTCCAAAAAGCCCAAGAGTTAAAACAATCAGGTGAACCACTGAGAAAACCAAAGCAACAATAAGAGCAATGTTGCAGGCCAAATCTTTTTTAAAACTATTCATAATAATTTCCTTTAATCAACAATTCTAACAGGCAAAATTAGATATAAATATTTGTCGCTTTCTGCAGAGCAAATTGTGCAAGGTGCAATTTGAGATGAAAAATTAATTTTAATAAATTCATCACTCACGGTGTGCATACAATCGCTCAAATATCTTGCATTAAATGCAATAGAAATGTCTTTTCCTTCAAGAGAAATAGTAATATTTTCAGTAACGTTTCCAATGTTAGATGCAGAAGTAAGAGTAAGAACCTTGTCCTTAATATCAAACTTAACAAGGTTGTTTTTATCCATTCTAGCCAAAAGGCTTGCTCTTTCAAGACCATCTTCAAGTTGAGCTTTATTAACCAAAATTGTTGTGGTTGTGGTTGCAGGAATAACTTGTTTATAGTTAATAAATTCGCCTTCCAAAAGTCTTGTTAAAATTTTAACTGAGCCGTCATCAATTAAAAGGTGATTTTGTCCAACCAAAATATCAATGGTTTCATCTTCGTTGTCAACATTAATAAGTTTAGAAATTTCATTAAGGCTTCTTGCAGGAACAATACAGTTAAGCTTTTCTGCGGAACAAGCAATGTCAGCTTTCACCATTGCAAGACGATAGCCGTCTAGTGCAACTGCTGTCATTTGGTTTTTTACAATTTCAAACAAACATCCCTTAAGAATAGGTCTTGCATCATCAACAGCAACAGAGAAGATAGTTTTGTCAATAATAGCTTTAAGGTCAGTTTTTTTAATGTTAATTTTTTCTGGAGAAGAGATTTCCTTAATAATAGGAAATTCGTCTGCACTCATGCACTGAAGAGAGCCTTCGCTATCAGTATATTTAATTTTTAAGGTATTGCCTGATTCAAGTGAAAGTTCAATTTGTTCATAAGATAGCTTTTTAACAAAGTCAGCAAAAAACTTTCCTGGAACAACAATTTCACCAGCAATTTTAACATCTGCCGGAATTGTTTTTTCAATAGAAATTTCAAGGTCGGTTGCAGAGAGGGTTAAACTGTCCTCACGAGCAGAAAGTTTAATTCCTTCCAAAATAGGGTTTGGAGTTCTAACTGCAGTTGCCTTAATAACTTTTAGCACAGCATCGCTTAAATCTAATCCTTCACAAATAAGTTTCATAATAAATTCTCCTTTATTTTCCTTCAATCATTTGTTTCATATCATTAATTTGGATTTCAAGTTTTTTAGAAGTTTTAATATCGTCTGCCACTTTGTTTTTGGCATAAATAACAGTTGCATGGTCACGTCCAAAAATGTTGCCAATAGACTCTAGCGGCATATTGATATATTCACTAATTAAATACATTGCAATTTGTCTTGTTTCAGCAATAGCCTTGGTTCGTTTTCTTGCAAGCACATCTTCTTTTTTAATATTATAAAATTTGCAAACAATGTCAATAATTTTTGTTGCATCAATCATTTCAGAGTCTGCTTTTGCAATATTTTTAAGAGCCTCTCTTGCTGAAGAAATGGTAACAATATCTTCTTTTAAAAGGTTAGAATAAAACACTGTTCTAGACAAAAACCCTTCCATTTCACGAACATTGGTTGTAGAGATTTCAGCAATATATTCAATAACTTCTCTTGAAACATTAAATCTTTCAATTTGAGCTTTTTTATTTAATATTGCTATTCGTGTTTCAATGTCAGGCACGCCAATGTCTGCAATCATACCCCATTCAAATCTAGACCTAAGTCTGTCTTCAAGTGGACTAAGCTCTTTTGGTTGCTTATCAGAGGTTATAACAATTTGTTTTCCGTTTTGATATAGCTCATTAAACAGGTTAAAAAACTGTTCCTGTGTTGCAGTTTTATTAATAATGCCCTGAATATCATCAATTATAAGAATATCGGCTTTGCTATAGGTTTCTTTAAACTCATTAGCCTTGTTGTTTTGAAGGGCAGTGGTGTAGTCCGTTACAAATTTATAGGTTGTAACATAAACCACATTAAGTTCTGGATGGTGCTCAGTCACATAGTTGCCAATAGCAAAAAGCAAGTGAGTTTTGCCAAGCCCCGAGCCCCCATAAATAAATAGCGGATTAATTTTAGTTCCAGGTTCATCGGCAACAGCCTTTGCTGCAGCACAAGCAAACTGATTGCTTCCGCCAACCACAAAGCTGTCAAAGGTAGATTTTGGGTCAAACCTAAATTCAGAACCAGCAGGTTTTGCTGCAGATTCTTTTTCAGATTTTTCCTGAGCTTTTGTTTTTGCAAAAACTCTTTCAGAAGATTGCTCTAAGGTTTCTTCTTCATCCTTAACTAAAATTTCAACGCTGTTAATTGCTCTATAAACTTTTTGAGCACAAGAAATGATTTTGTCTTTATATTTTTTAACAAGCATATCTTTTGCATATCTAGTTTGGGTTGATAGCACAAGTGTGCCACCCTTTATGTCTTCAATTTCCAAGCTTTTAAACCAAACATCAAAAGAAATCATAGAAATGTCTTTGGCGATTTCTTCTAAAATTTCATTCCAAAGTTCATGAATGTCAATGTTTGTGGTAGAGATAAATGTGTCCTGTTCCAAAAGTAGCCCCCTAAAAAATACTCTATTTTAATTATATTGAGAAAAGTGTTAAAAAGCAAGTGTTTATTTATTTTTTGTGAGTTAAATATAAATTACAATAATGCTTGGCAATAAGTAAAAAAATTATTATAATAATTCTAGAGGAAATTGCATGAAAATTAAGTGGTTAAAACTAAAAAACTTCAGAAACTACAGCGAGTGCTTTGTAGAGTTTTCTGATGGCATAAATTTAATTTCAGGCAAAAATGGTCAGGGAAAAACCAATCTTGTTGAGGGCGTAATGATAAATGCTCTCACAAAAAGCCCAAGAACAAGCTCAGATAATGACATGAAAAAAGAAGGCTCAGACATTTCAGAGGCAGAGGTTTGTTTAGAGAGAAATTATGGTGAGGTTAAGCTTTGTTGCAGAATAAGCACAGAATTTAAAAAACAATTTTTCATAAACTCAAACGAAGTCAAAAAACTAAGTGAAGTTTTTGGAAACCTAGTTGCGGTATATTTTTCGCCAGCAGACCTAAAAATTGTAAGTGGCTCACCATCTGACAGAAGAGATTTTATAGACACAGACATTTCTCAGTTGTCGGGTTCATACTACACTTTGCTAAACAGATATAACAAAGTGCTAGACCAACGCAATAGGCTGCTAAAAACAGTGCATAACAGGGCAGAAATTGAAGAGCAGATAGACATTTGGAACGAGCAGCTTGCAAGTTTGGCAGGACACATAATAAAAACGAGAAAATCCTTCATAAAAAAGCTTTCATCACCAGCCAGTGAAACCATAAAGTTTATAACTAATGGAGCAGATAAACTTTCAATTAGCTATGTTGGTGCAAATGGAGAAAATAGCGAAGAAATAAAGTCAGAAATTTTAAGCTCGCTTCAAAACAATCTTTCAAAAGATATGGAGCTTGGCTATACCACCATAGGTCCGCACAGAGATGACATAAAGTTTAGTTTAAACGGACATGACTCACGAATTTTTGCCAGTCAAGGTCAACAGAGAAGCATTGTGCTCGCTCTAAAAATTGCTGAGCTTGAAACTTTTGAAGCAGAACTTGGTGAAAAGCCAATATTGGTTTTAGATGATGTGTTTAGTGAGCTAGACACTTTTAGACAAAAGAGCTTATATGAAAAATTTAAAGGTGTTCAGGTGCTGATGACGGGAACACTTTTTAAGTTTAAACCAGATGAAGATTATTTGTCGCTAAATGTTAAAGAGGGCTCTGTTAAAAGCAAAATTATGCAGAAAAAAAAGTGATGGTTTTTCATCACTTTTTTAATTGAAAATAATCATAAAAATTACAAATCAAATAATTTTACAAATCCGCATATTTGTTATGTTAAAATTAAAAATAAGCCAGCAAAGGGCAAATTTTGCCCTAAAACCAGTGCTCACATATAATATATATTAAAATATATTATATTTAGACAAATTTGGGGGCTAATTTAGTTGTGAAAAATCAGCCAGTTTGATATAATATTTTTGTAAATAAAGTTTAAGGTGAAATATGGAAGATTTAGGAAAAGTTCAAAACAATTATGGTGCAGAGCAAATCACAGTTTTAAGGGGTCTAGAGCCTGTAAGAAAAAGACCAGGAATGTATATTGGTTCAACCGACACACATGGTCTTCATCACTTAATTAGTGAGGTTGTAGACAACTCAATTGACGAAGCACTTGCAGGATATTGCACAGAAATTACCGTTCAAATAAACAAAGACGGATCATGTTCAGTTACAGATAATGGTCGTGGAATTCCAACAGGAATCAATAAGGAAGAAGGCAAAAGTGCAGTTGAACTTGTGCTTACAAAGCTTCACGCTGGTGGAAAGTTTGGAGATGGTGGCTACAAAATTTCTGGTGGTCTTCATGGCGTTGGACTATCTTGTGTTAACGCGCTTTCAGAGTGGCTTGAGGTAGAGGTTCGTCAAAACGGCAAACACTTTAAGCAGGTATATAACCGTGGTGTTCCTCAAAGAGATCTTGCAGAAATTGGAAACGCATCAGACACTGGAACAAAAGTAACTTTCATGCCAGATGACGAAATTTTTGAGACCACAACTTTTGACTATGATGTTATCAGAAAAAGGCTTAGAGAGCTTGCCTTTTTAAATAAGGGAATCATCATAAACATTGCAGATGAAAGGGTTGAAAAGAAAGAAACCTTTCAATATAATGGTGGAATTGTAGAGTTTGTAAATGAGCTAAATCAAGGCAAAACAACCATACTTAAAAAGCCAATTTGCATTGAAACTTTGTCAAAAGACAAAACTGGTGAAATAGAAATTGCCTTTCAATATAACGATGGCTATAACGAAATTATTCATGGTTATGCAAACAACATTAACACCATTGAGGGTGGAACACATATAGAGGGCTTTAAAAAAGCACTTCACAAAGTTATTAATGAATATGGTCATAAGCTTAAAATATTAAAAGATGATGACAAACTTTCTGGCGATGATGTTCGTGAGGGCATCACAGCCATTGTCAGTGTAAAGCTTCGCGAGCCTCAGTTTGAGGGTCAAACAAAAACCAAGCTTGGAAACAGCTATATGCAGTCAGAGGTTGCAAGTGCAGTAACCGAGCTTTTTGGAACATATTTAGAGGAAAACCCAGATGAGGCAAAAAGTTTAATTCTTAGGTCTGTTACTGCTGCAAAGGCAAGAGAAGCTGCCAACGCTGCAAGACAAATGGCAAGAAGAAAAGGTGCGCTAGAGTCAACTTCACTTCCAGGCAAGCTTGCCGATTGCACAGAGAAAGACCCAAAACTCTGCGAAATTTATATTGTAGAGGGTGATAGTGCGGGCGGAACAGCAAAGCAGTGCCGTGATAGACGTTTTCAGGCAATTTTGCCACTTAGGGGAAAAATTCTTAACGTAGAAAAAGCAAGACTTAATCATGTGCTTACAAATGAAGAAATCAAAGCCATGATAACTGCTTTTGGTGGCGGAGTTGGAACAGAATTTAATCCAGAAAAACTTAGATATGACAAAATAATCTGTATGACCGATGCCGATGTAGATGGTGCGCATATCAGAATTTTGCTTCTCACATTTTTCTATCGTTTCATGCCAGGGCTAATTGAAAGTGGTCATGTTTATTCAGCGATGCCACCGCTATACAAGCTTCAAAAGGGCAAGCAAATAGCATATTGCTATAGTGAGGCAGAAAAAGCAGCAAAAGTTGAAGAAATGGGCAGCAAAGGTCTAGATGTTCAGCGTTATAAAGGTCTTGGAGAAATGGATAAAGATCAGCTTTGGGACACAACTATGAATCCAGAGCATAGGGGACTTATTCAAATCCAAATGAAAGATGCCATAGAGGCAGATAAAATCTTCACAGTTTTAATGGGCGATGCACCAGAACTTAGAAGAAAATTTATTGAAGAAAATGCAAAACTAGTTGATGACCTAGATATTTAAGGATAAATATAGGAGTAAATATGAAAAAGAGAGATTTTAGTCAAGAGCATGAAAAAATTGTGGATAACACCGTAATTTATCCTGTAGAAATCAATGATGAAATGAAAAAAAGTTTCATTGCATATGCAATGGCAGTTAATGTTTCTCGTGCAATTCCAGATGTTCGTGATGGACTTAAGCCAGTTCACAGAAGAATTTTATATTCAATGAACGAAACAGGCATAACTTCCGACAAGCCACACAAAAAGTGTGCCCGTATCGTTGGTGATGTGCTTGGAAAATATCACCCACATGGCGACAGCTCTGTTTATGGTGCACTTGTGCGTTTAGCGCAAGACTTTGCAATAAGATATCCTCTTATTGAAGGTCACGGAAACTTTGGTTCCGTTGATGGTGATCCACCTGCTGCATATCGTTACACAGAGGCAAGGCTCAGCAAGCTAGCAACAGAAATGCTTCGTGATATAGATAAAGATACAGTAGACTTTTCACCAAACTTTGATGCCAGTTTAAAGCAACCAGATGTTTTGCCATCAAGGTTTCCAAACCTTCTTGTTAATGGTTCAGACGGAATTGCCGTGGGCATGGCAACAAACATTCCACCACACAATTTAACAGAAGTTATCAATGCCGTTATTGCAGAGATTAATAATCCAGAACAAAGCATTGAAGAAATTATGCAAATCATGCCAGCACCAGATTATCCAACTGGTGGTGTAATCATGGGAACAGCAGCCTTAAGACAAGCATATCTCACAGGCAAAGGCGGCGTAGTAATTCGCTCAAAAACAGAAATAGAAGAGCATGAAGACGGCAAATCAAAAATTATAGTAACAGAGATTCCATATCAGGTTAACAAGAGTGAGCTAATCAAGCAAATTGCAAACATGATAAAGGATAAAAAGATTGAGGGAATCCAAGACATTCGTGAAGAGTCTGACCGTCATGGCATGAGAATTGTGTTTGACGTCAAAAAAGACTTTAATGCACAAGTTGTTTTAAACACACTCTACAAAAAATCACAGCTTCAATGCTCATATGGCATCAATTTCCTAGCATTAGTAGATGGCTATCCAAAGGTGCTTAACATTAAGCAAATCTTAGATTGCTATATTGTGCATCAAAGAGATGTTGTTTATAGAAGAACAAAATATGATCTTGCTAAGGCAGAAGAAAAGGCACATATTATAGAAGGCTTGGTTGTTGCACTTGCAAATATTGATGAAGTTATAAAGATAATCAAAGCTTCAAAAGATAGAGAAGAAGCGTCAACAAAACTTCAAGAAACCTTTGTTCTTTCACAGGCTCAAGCTGGCGCAATTCTAGATATGCGTCTTCAAAGGCTCACAAGTCTAGAGGTTGAAAAACTAAATAACGAACTTGCAGACCTCAGAAATTTAATCTTAGACCTCAGAAGCATTTTAGCTTCAGAAGAAAAGATTAAGGCAGTAATAATAAAAGAGTTATCAGAACTTAAAGAACAATGGGGCGATGAAAGAAAAACAGAAGTAGACTACACTTCATCTGCCGATGTAAATTTAGAAGACTTAATTGAAAAAGAAGATGTTGTCATCTCCATGACACACTTTGGCTATGTAAAAAGGCTCCCAGTAAGTGAATATAGGCTTCAAAATCGTGGAGGCAGAGGCTCAACCGGTCATAAGCCAAAAGAAGAAGATTTTGTTGAACATATGTTTATTTGTTCAACTCATGACACTCTCATGTTCTTCACCAATTATGGCAAGGTATATGCCATGAAAGGCTACGAAATCCCAGAAGAATCAAAAACAGCAAGAGGAAGAAACCTTGTGAATCTGCTTTCTTTAGAAAAAGATGAAAAGGTTCAAGCAATACTTCCAAAACTTCCAGAAAATAAAGGCTATTTAACCATGGCAACCAAAAGGGGACTTATCAAAAAGACAGCTGCGTCAGAGTTTGATAGCATAAGAAAAACTGGAAAAATAGCAATCACACTTGCAAGGGGTGACGAGCTTATTAATGTAGATTATTCAACTGGCACAAGCACCGTAATGGTTGCATCACTCAGCGGAAAGTGTATCAGGTTCTCTGAAAAAGATAACAGACCACTTGGCAGAGAGGCAATGGGTGTTAAGGCAATAGACTTAACAGAAGATGACGCCGTAGTGTCAATGATAGTTTGCAAAGAAGAAAAAGATGTTTTAACCATAACTGAAAAGGGCTATGGAAAAAGAACAGACCTTAGTGAATATAAGGTTCAAAACCGAAACGGAAAAGGAATGAAGGCAGGCGTGTTCAATGAAAAAACTGGCAAGCTTGTTGGATTAGAACTTGTTGGTGAAGATGATGACGTTATGATAATTGCAGATAACGGAGTCATAATAAGAACCAAAGCAAATTCAATTTCAAAAATAACTAGAGACACAATTGGTGTAAAGGTCATGAGACTAGATAGCGGAACAAAGGTAAGTTGTGTTGCAATAGCAGATATTGTTGCAGAAGACATAACTGGCGAATCAGGCGAAGAGCCAATAATTATAGATGACCCAATTGAAGATGCAGGCGAATAATAAAAATAACAAAAACCACCCACTTTAAGGGTGGTTTTTTTGTTAAAAAAGCAAAATAATAAAAAATCTTAACAAAAGGACTTGAAAAGTGTGCACGGGGGGGGGGTATAATGTTAC
>CAOJFR010000003.1 GCA_948434855.1 uncultured Clostridia bacterium
AATTTAGAACTATTATGAAAGACTACAGAATAGGTTTCATTTACGAAGCCTTTAAGAGCAGTGTTTCAGTAACCATAGGTGGAACACCAGTAACCTTAGATAGTACCTATCACTATGGAGCAAAGATAGTAATAAGAGCCACCCAAAAAGTAGGAAGAGACATAACAGAGTTTAAGGTAAAGGTAGGAACTGGAGAAACCCAAGACATATTAACAGAAGCATATCGCCATGAAGAGAACGGACAGGTATACTATGAATATGAACTAGATGGAAATGGAGACCTTTCAATTATATATTCAGAAGCCGCATCAGAATATTCAATAGGAACTATCCCATCTCAAGTAACAGTAACCAGAAACGGACATACGCTAAGTAGCAATGAAGCAATTTATTATGGTGATCAGCTAAGCATAAGCTATACAGAAACAGAAGGCTACCATAAGGATACCTTTAGTGTAGACGGAGCAGAGTTTGCTGGTGGAGTATGGATTGTTAAGGGAGACCTTAGCATTGAATACACAGAAGCTATAAACCAATATGAAGTAAAATTCTATTCAGAAGATAAACAAGTGCTACTCGGCAGCCAGATAATAAATTATGGATCAGCAGCAGACATTAATATAGTGGCAGTTCCAGAAAAAGAAGTGGAAGGATATAACGTAAGCTTCGCAGGCTGGACAGATGCAAACGGTAACCCAGTAAATTTAAATAACATAACAGATAACATAAATGTATATGCAAGCTATAGACAAGAGCTAAAGAGCTATACAATAGCCATACCAGATGGAGTTAGTGTAAACGGAAAGACAGGAAGCATAATAGTAAACCATTTTGAAACAATAACAGTGTCTTATGCAGAAACAGTAATAAGAGAAACAGGAAACACGAAAGAGGAGAATGGATATAACTACACAGAGAAAGAGACAATAACAAACAGTCTTAGTGTGAATGGAACAATAGTGAGAAGTGGATATGCTCAAAGTGTAAGTGGAGACATAACATTAAATTTAACCAGCAGTTCAGAGAAGAGCTGGGAGAAAGGCAACAGAATAGAATACTCAGTAGGAAACATTCCAAGTGGAGTAATGGTAAGACGTGGAAATGAAACCCTAAACAGCGATTCAGTAATCTATTGGGGCGATGAACTAACCTTTACTTACACAGAAACTTCAACAAGACTCACAGGAAACACAAAACAAGAGAGTGGCTATAACTGGTCAGAGAGGGAAACAATAAAAAGCACGTTATCTGTAAACGGAACAAACATGGCAAGTGGTTATAGTATAAGTGTAACGGAAAATATAACATTAAATTTAAGCAGTTCTTCCACAAAGACATGGGAACAAGGAACAAAGATAGAGTATAGGTTAGGAGCAGTTCCAAGTGGAGTAACAGTAAAAAGAAATGGAACAACACTATCTAGCAATAGCATAATTTATTGGGGAGATGAATTAACATTCACCTATTCAGAAAGCACAACAAGGTACACTGGCAACACAAAACAAGAAGCGGGTTATAATTATTCTGAAAAAGAGACAATAGCTAGAAGCTTAATTGTTAACGGAACAACAATGTCTAATGGTTCAAAATACACAGCCTATGGCGATGTAACTTTAACATTAAATACCAACACAAATACCAGTTGGGAAAAGGGCACAAGAATAGAATATAGGTTAGGAGCAATCCCAAGCGGAGTAACAGTAAAAAGAAATGGAACAACACTATCTAGCAACAGCACGATTTACTGGGGAGATAACTTAACATTCACCTACACAGAATCATCAACTAGGCTCACAGGCAACACAAAACAAGAGTTAGGATATAACTACTTGGAGAGAGAAAATATCACAAACACACTTTCTGTTAATGATACAATACAAAGAAGTGGTGGGAATATAATCGTTACAGAAAACATATCGTTAAGGCTAAATTCAGACTCAATCAAAACTTGGGAAAAGGGTTCAATAATAGAATATAGCATTGGAATAATTCCAAGTGGAGTAACAGTAAAGAGAAGTGGAGCAACTCTTTCAAACCATGCAACAATATATTATGGAGATAGTTTAACTTTCACTTACACGGATCCACAAACAAGTTACACGGGAAAAACAAAAGTAGAAGAAGGTTATAATTACAAAGAAAAACAAACAATAACCTATTCTTTAACTGCAAATCAGTCAAGTGTGTCATCTGGCGGAAGTTTCAGTGTAACGGGAGATGTAACATTAAACTTAACTTCATCAACAACCTCAGAATGGGAAAGGGGAAGTAGAGTTTCATATAGTGTAGGTAAAATCCCATCAGGCATAATTGTTTATAGAAATGGCGTAGCTTTAAGCGACTATGCAACAATATACTATGGAGAAGAATTATCTATAGAATTTAAGTCAATGATTTTGATAACTATTCAAAATCAAGAAGGTAGCAGCACTAGTTTTGCAACTCTAAAAATTAATGGTAAAGATGTAAATATTTTTTCAGCAGAACTAAATAGAACAGAAGAATCACGATATCCTGTAGATGGAAATGCAGCTACTAAGGTGAATTATTATGCTAACTATAAATTCACGGTAACTGAAAGCGTTTCAATTTCATATTCAATTGAAGATATTTGGCGTTAATTTTATACAAAAAAACACTGCTATTAGAGCAGTGTTTTTTAATTATTAATGCTTTTCTTTATATTCTTTAAGTGCCTTTGCAAGCTGGTCTGGACAAGACGTGCCATTTCTACACTGAATGCCTTCAAGAATAGAAATCACTTCATCGACACTTCTGCCAATGCAAAGTTTTGCAACGCCCTGAGTGTTTCCCATGCAGCCCCCATTAAAGTTTACTGCAGTAACAATGTTGTTCTTAACTTCAAAGTCAATGCTTCTTGAGCAGGTTCCAAAAGTTTTATAAGTTTCCATATTATTCTCCTTCAATTAAAATTTTATAAATTGCCGAATAAACAGAACTTGCTTCACTGTTCCATTTGTTAAAAACAGTTTTAGCCTCTGCACGATTCGCAACATTTAACTTAAGTTCAAGTTTAGATCCAGTTGGATCAATAATTTTCAGATTCACAGTATATGTTTCATCTTTGTTTTTATAATAATCTCTAAAATATTCTTGATTTCTCTTATATGATTGGCGATTTTTCTTAATATAGCTGCTAATATCATTTCTGGTTGACACAGGCACTTTTGTAAAAAAATAGTTTAAACAATCTCTGCCTTCTTGAGTAATTTTATAATATCCAGTTCCTGAACCGCTGCACAGCACAATAAACCCCGCATCAACAAGCTCTGGCAAAATCTGTGTTAAGGTCATATAAGAAAGCCAGTTGTTTTGACTGCAACACATTTCAATCAAAGTGTCGCTTGTCACGGGGATTTCCATTTGGTCAAAAACATATAACAGAATAAGTTTGCTTACTGTTGTATCCATAATAAGCAAAGTATATCATAAACTAAAAAAAAAATAAATAGTTTATACTGATTTTTGGCAAATTTTAAATTTTTAGCGAATAAACCCTAAACAAGTTGAAAACTAAACTTAATTTTGATATATTAATAATAGGTAAGTATTATGGAAAAAGATTTAAATAATAATTTAAATGAATTTATATATAGCATTGACAATCTTTGCTCGTCAAAGTTTTTAATGCTAAACTCGTCTGTTTCAGCTTTGCTTCAGGCTATTGCAAACACAGAATGTGTTTATAATGTTATAGCAGAGAGCATGGTTAATTTTGATTTTGAAAATGAATGGAAAACCGCTGCAACCGAAAATTCACTTATTCTCCCTCAAGAAAGTTTAAAAAAAATAGCTTTCATATTTTGCATATTGTCTAATATTGATGATAAAAATTTAGACATAGTTGCATTGCTTAAGCACTATTTTTCAGACGATGAAGTCATAACGCCTTATGAGCGTTTTTGCAAGAAAATTATTTTAGAGTTTAAAGATGAAATTTTAAATCAACTTGGAATGTCATATAACAGCGAACAAGCTGAAGATATTGCAGAGAAGAGTGAACAGGATATTACAGAAGTTTATCAACTCTTATATAATGCTGTTAGACTATTAAATGATAAAGTGATGAATGCAAATAAAATTAGGCTTGTGGGGCTTTCAAGAGAAGACCTTGTTGCAATAATTTCAAGCTATGAACTTGCAATCAGAAATAATCACTCAGAATATTTTTATGCTTTTGCCACCACAATAAAAAGTGCAACACGCAAGGCGAGAGATTTAAAAAAGATTGTAGGTGATATAAATATGTATTCAACAATAATCATTAAAAGAGGTTAATTATGATTGATTTAGAGCAATTTAAAGAGCTTGATCCGATTGAAGTTTCAGATGAGAAAATGAAATATTTTTCTGAAGAGCTTTTAAAAATGCATGATGAGTTAACAGATGCTTGGGCAGAAGAGCTTAAAACACTTGAAACGGAAGAATTTGACCCATACTCTTTTTTTGGTGAAAGAAAAATAAAAAAGCTTGCAAAAAAGCATGCTCCAAAAATTGCGGAAGTTGATATGCTTTTGGATGTTATTGATGATGAAATGCAAAAAAGAGAAAAGTTTAAGGATGAACAGCGATATGTTGATGGCGGAAATATAACCACATCTGAGCTTAGCGGAGAAGAGTTTTTGAAGGAAGAACAGAAAAAAACTGAAAGAATCCGCCGCAAATATGAAGATTAAAAAACTGAAATAAATTTTAATTAAGTAGTTGCAAAATGGTGTTAGCTATGATATAATCATTATGTTAAAAATATGGCATCATAGTCTAGCGGTTAGGACGCCCGCCTCTCACGCGGGAAACCGGAGTTCGATTCTCCGTGGTGCTACCAAAAAAAAGCTCGTAAAGGAGTCGCAAAATAAAACCAGCAATCTTCGCTGGTTTTTTATTTTTCTCCTCAATGCCTCGCTTTTAAAATAGCATCAACTGCGAAGAGAAACATTTGTGACGCTCGCAAAAATTTGTGCTCGCTATTCCGTCGCAAAGCTCCTTACGATTCTCCGTGGTGCTACCAGAAAAAGCTCATAAAAAAGTCGCAAAATAAAACCAGCAATCTTCGCTGGTTTTTTATTTTTACTAAAAACCAAAGCTAAAATGTTATCATTTTCAAATTATAAAAAGTTAAATCTAATAAATAATTTTATTATGAAATCAATTTTGCCTATGCTATAATTAGATTATAATAAAACTTTAGGCAAATAATTAAAATGAGAGAGAAATATGGTTGAGTCAAAAGAATGGAATTGGAAAATTGTTAGAGGAAAAGAGAAAAAGAAATGGTTGTCTCCATCAGTTGAGTCATATTATTTAATTGACAGGTGGAAATCTCAGGGCAAGAAAATATACTTAGACCTTGGTTGTGGACTCGGCAGACACACAATTATGTTTGCTAAGCATGGATTTAAAACTCTTGCGTTTGACCTGAGCGAAGTTTCAATAGAAAAGACAAAAGCCTATGCAGCAGAAGAGAGGGTTAAGGTTGAGTTTGCCCTTGGAGATATGCTTGCATTGCCTTATAAAGATGAAAGTATTGACTGCATCTATGCAAAAGATGTTGTTTCTCACACAGACACAGAAGGCGTGAAAAAAATTATCAGTGAGCTTTTTAGAATACTCAAAAAGGGCGGAGAATTATATCTCACATTGTGTTCAAGGGAAACTTGGTGTTTTGCTCAAACAGACTGGCCTCTTATAGACGAAAACACAAAACTAAAAATGCAAGAAGGTCCAGAATATCAGGTTCCACATTTTTATGTTGATTATGAATTAATAAAGCGACTATTTTCTGAGTTTGAAATCATTGAAGTTAGTCAAATTGAAGAGTTTACAGAAAATAATAAGAGCTTATACACTTCAAAAAAATATCATGTTTTGGTTAAAAAAACTTAGGAGAAAAAAATGGAAGGCATTTATAAAGAAAGCTTAAAAAAACAAGATACTAAGGGCAAATATATATTTTGGGATATAGATGGAACACTTGCTGCATATAGATATAATGGTCATGTTGGAGATCCTGATGGAACCAATAATGGTATGAGTTTATCTGAAATAAATCAGGGCATATTTTTAAATAGAAAACCATCTCGCTTTATGCAAAATGTTGTTAAAACTGCGGGTGCAAAACAAAACATTATCATGAGCCATGCTCAAAACGATAGAGAAATTAAAGATAAAACGCTGTGGGTTGAAAGGCATTATCCAATGATGTCAGAAAAATTAATAACTTATGAAAATATTCCAAAATATGAAACTATTATAAAATTCTGCAATGAAAATAAAATAGATTTAAAAGATGTTATTTTTGTTGATGATGTGCTTCGCATCTTAAGAGAGACCGAAAGACATGGCATTCCGTCATATCATATTTCAAGTTTTCTAGATTGGGAATATGAAGATTAAACTAAAATAAAACTAAATTTATGCAATTTAAAACACCACTAAATTAGTGGTGTTTTTTAAATAAGCGTAAATGCCCAGCCAATTATTGGGCCAACAAATATTGCAATATAAATAAAGGTTAACCAAGGTTGATAATCAACATAAAATTCTTTAAAACTAAGGCTCCAAGGATGCTTAATTAAAACCCAGCCAACAAGGTCAAACACAATGCAAATGCCTGCCCAGATTCCACCAGTGATAAGTGCTTCAGAGATAGTTGGGTTTGCCAAACCTCTCATATAAAGCCAACCAAAAAGAGAGAATAAAATAATGTTATATAGTGGGTGCCAAGGCTTTGTTTTTTCATATCCTTCGCCCATACCAGGACCTTCTTTCATAGATTTCATGTGCAAAGCAACAATGTTAAAAATAGTGTGCAGCATTCCAATTAGCGTAACAATAATATAGCTCACCCAAAACCAAAGCATACTCATTCCAAAATTTTGCATAAAAATTCTCCTTACAAAACAATTATATTTTGTTAAAAATGCTAAGTCAACTATAAGATATAAAATTATTTTTATTTTCAAAACTTTGTGATATAATTGGCTTATGAAAAAATTAAAAGTCATATCTTACTTTTTTGGTTCACTCATAATTTCTTATGGTCTTGGTATAATCTTTCATGATAAATATTTAATTGGTTCAACAACTTTGTTTTTGGGTTTTATTCAAACAGGACTAATGACAAAGGGAAAGTGGTATGAAGAGTTTGCTGGGCTATTAGAAACAATTTCAAGTGCAATAGTTTGTATTTTGGCAGGGCTTTATGGAAGTGCAATTTTCTCTGGATTAATTCTAGTTCCTGCAGCAATATTTAGCATGATTAACTGGAAAAAACATGATGCAGATAAAGATGGCATTGTAGACCTTAACAAAATGACATTAAAAAAATCGGTGCTTATTGTAATTTCAATTTTAGCTTCATCGGCACTTGTTTCATTTTTAATCTCACTCATTCCAGGGCAAAATCTTCCAGTGCTAGATAGTGTAACAAACATCTTAAATGTTGCAGGAATAGTTTTGATTGGTCTAAGATATAAAGAGGGCTGGATATTTTGGCTAATTTGCAATTTGGTTGAACTATCCATGTGGATAACCTTGCTTTCAAAAGGATATTTTGGAAACACAATAATGATGATAATAACCTCAGTAATATATTTTGCATTAAACCTTTGGGGCTTTGTTTCATTCATAAAAATGAGAAAACAGCAGGAGAATAAAATGATAAAATTAAGGCATAGCAAAAATCAAAAAATTGAAACTGAAAGGCTAATTTTAAGAGAATGGAAAATGTCAGACCTAACTGACCTTGTTGAAGGCTTAAATAATTTTGAAACTGCAAAAAATTTAACTGTTCCATTTCCTTATTCAAAAAAGGATGGCAAAGATTTTTTAAAAAAGCATAAGGCTAATGGAGGGGGAAAATACTATTTTGCAATAGTTTTAAAAGAAACTGGAAAGGTAATTGGCGGAACAAATATATCTGTTTGTGCAGAAGATTCAACAGTTGCTGGTGGCGGAATTTGGTTAAATGAAAAAAATACTGGCAAAGGGCTTGGAACGGAGGCATGGGTTGCAAGGGCAAATTTTGGTTTTACAGATTTAAATTTATCAGTGCTTAGCCAAGGCTTTTATGAATTTAATGAAAGATCAAAACATATGCAGCTTAAAGTTGGTGGAAAAATTACTGGAGAAAAAATGCTATATTGTCCAGCACTAAAGTGTGAAGTTAAGGAAATCTTGTGTGATTTAAAAAAAGAAGATTTTTATAAATATTTAAAAATGCATAAAACAAAAGCAAATAATTAAAAAATTGCAATTTATATAAAGTTATTTTAAAAAAATAATGAAAAACATTTTTTAATATGCTATAATATTATTATAGTAATAAAATTAGGAGAAAAAGATGACAGTTAAGTGGCCTTTTATTTTAACTTTTGGATCATGTGGTTGGGACAGGATATTTTACAAAAATAGTGATGGAACAAAAGAGTTTGTTTATGAAGAAGAGGGAAGAAAGAATAGTCATCAGGCACTTGCCGCAAAGCGTGCTGGTGCAAAGTCTATTCTTGTAAGCTTTGTGGGTGATGACGAAATTGGAAGCAAGTGTTTAGAAAGTTTAAAATCCTGTGGAATAGAAACACAATATGTTAATGTTGTAAGAGGAAAAGAAACAGAAATTAATATTCAATATATTGATAGAGAAACAAAAGATTATACTCTGGAAAGGGGCCCAGCTGAGCTTTCTCAAAACTATGATGCAAGCATGGTTCAAGAATATAAGGACTTAATTTTAAAGGCAGACTTTGTTATTCTGGTTTCAAAGCAGCCAAAAGACTTTTTAACTGAAATGATAAATTTTTGCTATAATCATAAAATTCCAACATCGCTTACAATTTCACATAAAAAATTTGATATTAAAAATTCTGAAGATTTTGATACCCTAAAAAAGTGCACTGTCATTGCAGGAAATACAGAAGAAGGCGAACTTTTAACGGGTTTATGCGAACCGGATGAAATGCTAAAAATCTTGCCAAACCTAGTCATCACAAAAGGTGCAGAGGGCGTTTGGTTTTCAGATGAAACAGGAAAGGTTTGCCATGAGATGGCTGTAAAAACAGATAATGTTGTTGAAACAAATGGTGCAGGAGACACATTTATTGGAAATTTAGTTGTGTTTATGTCAGAGAAGCAAAATTCAGTTAAAGAAAATATCAAAAAAGCCATGTGTGCTTCTTCGCTTGAAATTCAGAAGATGGGAGTACTAAGTGCAATTCCAGAAAGAGAGCAAACAGAAGCGCTTTATGAAAGTTATTATAATTTAAATAATTTTAAACAGTCATAACATGGCTGTTTTTAATTTATTTGTTATGAATTTTAAGCTCACTATGCTATACTAAAGTTGTATTATGAAGTTTCACAAAAGAAAATTAATAAACTTTAGATTTGCATTTGTTTTGCTGCTTGCAATTTTGGTTATAACAGCACTGCTAATTGGTGTGTTTTCTTCCATGCTTTCAAAGATAATTTTGTTGGCAGTTGTTGCGGCGGCTTTTGTGATATTTTTAATATTGTCAATAATTTTAAAGAAGAAGGCATTAATTGTTGTTGCCATAATTTTAGCTTTTGCTTTAGTTCCAACAACAAATATAATTATAAGGCAAAACAGCAATAGCAAAAATTTAGCTTTTAATAATTCAGAGGTATTAATTTCTGGCAGAATTTGTGAAAATTATTCATACACATCCAGTGGCAATATAAGAATAACGCTAGATAGTTTAAGTCTAAGCAGTTCAGAAGAGCATAAAGAGGTTGGCGGAAAAATATTAATATATGTGCGCCCACATAACCTAGAAGTTCAAAAAATTGTGGTAGGGAAACATATAGATGTTTTGTGTGAGCCAGAGTTCTTTTCCTATGATGGAGACAATGCTTCATATCTTTCAAATGGCATAATTGGCAGAAGCTATGCAAATTTTTATAATATAGATTTTTCAGAAAATGAGAGTTTGTCATTAAAAGAAAAGCTAAAGTTTGGCACATATAACAAACTAAAGTCTTGGAATGTGAAATATGCAGATGTTGCCTATGCAATGCTTTTTGGAGATTCAGATTTTATTAATAAAGACACGTTAAACATTTTCAGAAACACAGGCGTAGCACACTTGCTTGCAGTAAGTGGACTTCATGTTTCATTAATAGCAATGTTAATCAGCTTTATTTTGAAAAAATTAAAAGTTTCGCCTTACGCAAATTTAGTAACCATTTCATTGTTACTTTTGCTATATGCTTATTTATGCGATTTTTCTGTTTCTGTGGTCAGAGCCAGTTTAATGACATCTTTTGCGCTACTTTGCAAGGCTAGGGGAAAGCCCTATGACAGACTTTCAGTTTTGTGTTTGGTTGCAACTTTCATAATATTAATCAATCCATTAAAATTAATTAACATATCATTTATATTAAGTTTCTCAGCAGTGCTTTCAATAATACTAACAGTTTTGCCACTCAAAAGGTTCTTTAGCAAATTTTTATATGAAAAACTTGCAAATTCACTTGCATTGATTGTTGGTGTTCAGATTGGCTTAATTGCAGTTCAGCTTGTTAGCTTTGGAACATATCCGGTGCTGTCAATATTTTCAAATTTAATTTCTGTTCCACTTGAATCTTTTGCTTTCATGTTGCTTGTTCCGGGCACAATAATTTCTTTAGTTTTTCCGTTCATGAGTTTTATTCCAAAACTATTTGGTTTAATCACAAGTATTGTTGTAAGGTTTAATGGTTTTATTGCTGGCTTAGGGTTAATAATAAATTTTGAATCACTTGGTTTTGTGTCCGTAATTTTTATCTTTCTCATTCTGTTTATAATAAGCGACTTTGTTTTTATAAAGAAAAATCATAAGCTAATCTGTGCAGCAAGTTTGCTTGCACTTGGCGCTTTAACTCAGGTTTTGTTACTACTATAAATGCACTAGACAAAATTTTTAGATTTTGTTATAATATTTTTAGGATTTATGAAATATATTGAATTAAAAAGTAGTTTAAAGGAAGGGCTAAGAAGTGTATATGTAATATCTGGTGATGACAGATATTTGTGTTTTGATGCATTAAAAAAAATAACAGATAAAGCAGATATTATGATAAAGGACATGAACTCAATAACTCTTTCAGGAGAGGGAGTTTCTGCAAAAGAAATTGTAGATTCTGCAAATGTATATCCGTTTGGTGATGCATATAGGCTTGTTGTTGTCAAAAACTACGCTGGCACCACAAAAGATGAGTTAGAGGTGTTAAAAGAATATTTTGCTTCACCGCTTTCTTCCACCATTCTTGTGCTGTTTTGCCCTGAAAAGCCTGAAAATTACAGAGCTATGTCAGACATAACACTAGTAGATTGTTCAAAAATAGACCCCAAAATGATTGCAGCCTTCATAAAAAACAGGTTGGCAAAAGAAGAGATAAATTCTAGTGATGAGGCAATAGAAAAGTTAATTATGTTTTGCAATAGTGACATGGCAAGAATTAATAGTGAACTTGAAAAACTTGTTGCATATACAGCCGAAACAAAGTCTCTCACGCCAGAGCTTGTAACAGAATTTGTTATAGAAGATAAAGAGTATCAAGTTTTTGAGCTTGCTGGGTTTATTGCAAAAGGCGATAGCAAAAGTGCAATAAACTTGGTTGATAGTTTTATGATAAAGGCTGGAGGTGGGCTTCAAGTGCTGGGACCATTATATAGTAATTACAGAAGGGCACTATATGTTTCAATCAACAAAGATAAAACCACTGCCGAGCTTGCTGCTGCAATGGGCGTAAAAGAGTTTGCAATAAAAATGCTAAAACCGCAGGTCTCAATTTTTTCTGCAAAAAAGCTAAAACAGATAACGGACATGGTTTCAAAATATGAAAGAAAAATAAAACTTGGACAAATTAAAGAAAATGTGGCAATAAAAACAATCGTTTTTAGTATACTAAATTTAAGAGGGGATAATGGCTAATTCATTAGAATACTATAGCGTAACAAAAAAGAAAACACTTGGTGGCTGGTTCTACTGCCTCATTTTGTTTGTGTCATTTTTGTGCATAGACTTTTACATAACTGTTTCATCAGAAACTGTTTTTATTTCATTTTCTGGAAACAACATTTTTGCTTCATCGCAAGATATTGCATACATTTTGGGCTTAACAGTAATTGAGGCATTAATAGATTGGTTAGTTCTAGAAGTTATAATGTGGTTATATAGAACAATTTTATCACTCAAAATTTATTCCTTCGTTGTTCCAGCTCAAAAACTTAAAAATGAGTGTCGTTTGTTTTTTGCAATAAAAAACTTCTTGCTTGCAATAATTGTAAATCTTTGCTTTGCATATCCATATCTTTATAGATTTGTTGAAGCATTCAATGTTTTGTTCTTAGTTTTAACACTAGTTGCATTCGCATGGCACATTCAAAGAAGATATTCCGAGCCAATAATAGCTCACTTTGTGTTTAAGTGTTTTTGTTATCCAATTTTCTTTTATGAGTGCGTGGTGCTCTTAGTTTCATATTTGGGGGTGCTAATATAATGAAAAAGACAATAAAATATTTTGTGCTAATAATAATGGCATTCACAATTTCACTTTGTGGCATAACAACCATAGGTTCAACAGCAAATGCAGAGTTGTTGCAAACCACTGCATTAAATGAAACAGAAATCTCAGAAAAAATAAACACATATCTTGCAGAATTTTCTCAATTTTCTTCAAGGGCTCCTGGCACAGAAGGAGAAAAACAGGCAAGTGAATATATCTTTAATAAACTTAGTGGTTTTTCGGGCTTGTCACCAAAAAAGCTAAACGGCATTAAAGATGAAGATGGAATTCAAAACTTTACATTCACATCACGCTTTGACGGCAAATTAAAGCATTCTCAAAATATTATATTTGAATATAAAACTAACAAAAAAGATGCAAAAAAAATTATTCTAGCTTGCAGCTATGATGGCTATGCGCTTGATGATGAGGGCAAAATAATAAACACTGAAGCAATAAACGGAAGTGCAGGAAGTGTTGCAGTGCTTTTGGCACTTGCAGAAAATATTGCTAGCCTAAATAAAGATATAAATTATGAATTTATATTTTTTGGTGCAGGCAGTTCATCAAATGCTGGTGCAACACATTATTCTAATGGACTTTCAGAAAAAGATAGCAAAAACATTTTGCTCATGATGAATATAGAAAATATTGCGCTAGGCAAAAATTTATATTTTTATGTTGATGAAACAAAAACAGAGCTTTCAGATTTTGCTAAAGATTTGTCTGGTTCAAAAAAGCTTGGTGCAAGTGAAGTTAATGTGTCTCATCTTGGCAAAATTTTATTATCAAATCCAAGTGACCTTGGCTTAAATTATAAGCACATAGCAAACAGCTCTGCCAATGAAAAGTTTATGAAAGCAAATGTGCTTTCAATGAATGTTTTTGCGGGTGATTATTCTGAGGGAATTGTTTCTGGTAAGTGTGAATATGCAAATAAAGATAGGGTTTTAAATACAAAAAATGATAATTTAGAATATATTTCAAAAAATTATGGAGAGAATGTAATATCTCAAAATTTAAGCAAAGCGTTCAGTTTCATTAATGAACTTTTAATTAGCAAAGACCTAGCTATGGTGTGTGAAAACTCTGTTAAGCAGGTTTCCGATTTTTATGCGATTGCAGCAAATCAAAAGCTGCCGCTATACTTAACAATTTGTGCTTTGTTTGTCGGAATAATTGTTGCACTTCTTATTCATTACAGGCTTTCAGTTAAAGCATTTCATGCAAATATAGAAACAGAGTTTGCATCTTCTGTTATTTCAATTTCAGAAAATTTTGATTTTGGTGCAGATAAAAACGAAGTTTCAAAAATTGTAGGTCAAGTTGTTGCTCATGACATAAAAAAAGATAAGCGAATAAAACGTAAAAAAAATAAGAAACAAAAATAAAACGGCTAAAATTTTAGCCGTTTTTTTGTAAGTTAAACCCTATTTGGTTTTTGCAAAAATTGTAGAATTTTGCCTGAAGGAATTTGTTGAAAATTTAAAGAAAAGTTTGGTTTGCAAAATTTGTCTTTTTTGGACATAAAAATTTTTGACGAAATTTAAAAGAAAAAGCCATATACAATTTTGTCAAATAATAGCGAAATTTATATGACAAATTTTGTCAAAATTTTCATAAAAAAAATAGAGCCCTCGTCCCTATTTTTTTGCTGTGTTTTTAAGTTTGTCAAGTTCTTTAGCAAGTGCAGATTTTTTGTTGTTAGCTTTGTTTTTATGAATGATTCCATTTGTAGCTTTTTCATCAATTATTGAAAATGTTTCTGGAAGCAATTTTTCTGCAAGCTCAACATCACCGCTAGAAATTGCTACGTTATATTTTTTAATAGCTGTAGCAAGTTCACTGCGTTCTGCTTTGTTGCGTTCATTATTTCTAATAGCAACTTCTTGTCTTTTCTTTGCTGATTTAATAATTGGCATAGTGTTTTACTGCTCCTTTAAGGTATTACTGCCTACAATTTTAGCACAGTTTTGTCTGTTTTGCAAGTATTTGACTTAATATTTTTCTATATTTTTGAGTTAAGCCCTTTTCTTTTTTAGAAAATTTAAACAAAACATTTGAATTTTGTGCATCACAATTCATAAATCTAGAAATTTGCTTTGCCACGCCAAAATTCCCATCATAAATGGGCAAGTGAAGAAAATTGATTAATTCATCCTTAATCAGGCAATAGTGTGTGCACCCCAAAACCACTCCGTCATAAGACGCAGCATTTGCACAAATTTTATGAATGTCTTTTAAATAGTTAAGCAAAACAACAGGATTTTTATCCAGCAAAAAATTTTCTATGCTCATGGCGAGTGAAGGAATAGAAAGCGTCCCAACTTTTCCCTCAGCCATGTTTTTGAGCCTGTCAAAACGCACTTGTTTAAGCGTTGTTGGTGTTGCCAAACAAAGAACATTTTTACAGCCCATGTCACTTGCAAGCTTCACGGCTGGTTCGGTGCCAATAAACTGAATATCTTTAAAAGTGTTTCTTAAGTTTTCTATAGAGCTTGTTGTTGCGGTATTGCAAGCCAGCACAACAATTTTGATGTTAAAATTTTTTAAAAGGCCTTTAATAATTTCACTTAAATAGTTAAAGATTTCAGTTTTTGTGTGACAGCCATAAGGCGAGTGCAAGTTATCAGCAAAATAAATAAAATTGGCTTGCATCAATTTCATAGTTTCTGCCATTGTAGACAGCCCACCAACACCGCTGTCTATAAATAAAATATACTCTTTTTTCATAGCATAGTATATGCGAAAAACTTTTCTTTTGTAATTTTAAAGGAAAATTTTAACATTTTTTGCTGAAAAAAAGGTAACGCATTTGGTTACCTTTTTTTAGTTATCGTGTCTTAGGTTTTGCTCTAGAAATAATAACAAATGTAGCAACGGCAACAAGGATTATTCCAGCAACAACAATAAGAATAATTGCAGAAGCATTAAGCTTTTTAGTGAGAGAGAAGGTGAGGGTATCTGTGGTTCCCATAGAGTCAGTAATTTTAACTGTATAGGTTCCATAGTCGTGGTAGGTAACACTTGAGTTGCCCTTCTCAGAATTAAGCTCATAAGGCACGGTTTCGCCGTTAAACGTAATTTCAACAATCAGGTCTCCAACGCCTTGGCAATTAAATGTAATATAGTCTTTTCCAATATCCGCTGAAACATTAACAAGTTGTTTGCCAAGAAGAACGGTATAGGTGTTAATATAAGTTTTGTCTAATGTGGTAGACTTTAAGGTGCTAGGATTGCTGCTAAAAGCCAAATCAAAATTAATTTTATCATTATTTTCAATTCTTTTAGTGTGAGTGCTTGGCTGGGTTTTATAAGGTTCGCTAGCCTCTAAGGTTTTGCCATCAACAGTAAAAGTAGATTTTGCCTGTGTAACAATGGTAAAGTTATATTCTTTTTTCTGATTTGTTGAATTTGCTTTGTGAACGGCAATTTGATAATAGCCATCGGCATCAGAGATAAATGAAAAGTCGCCATTTTGATTCAAAAAGCCTTTTTCTTCACTGTCAAAGTTTTCATAAATTGTTATATCCCAGTCTGGATGGCTAGCTTTAAGGTTAACAACCTCGTCAGCATAGGTGCTGCCTGTCGGAATATAATATTCATATTTTGTAATGTTGTCGCTAGAGCCATAAAGGGTTTTACTGATTTCAATATATTTTATTGCATCCTTAATTCCAACATCGCCATATTTTTGGTTAAGATTTTTGATAGTAGACTTAATAGAATTGTTTTGAATAGAAGTGTTAACAATATATTCGCTTGAACCATTTTGTTTGTTAAGTTCAGAAATAATATAAATATTTTCAAAAACAGATTCAGTTGTACCAGAGTCGTCACTAATATAAAAACTTGTGCTATAATAGTTTGGGCTTGCACTTCCAAGAAGGTAAGTGTTGTCATAAAATTCTAAAGAGTATCTTCCACGCTTTTCAAAAGTCATTGAAAAGTTGTCAGACGATTTAATAGATTGACTTGGGTCTGGTGCATAAATTGCATTTCCGTTAGAGTTTACTCCCTGATAAATAAGTGCAGTTGCAAGGCGAGTTAGTCTTTTGCTTTCGTCAGAGTTTGCGTCATCCCTATAGTCAACAAACAAATAGTTTTCGCTGCCATAAGTTTTAGAAAAAACCTTAAAAGTATAAACAAAGCCATTAAAGTTAAGGTTAAAATAAAGTGGATTGTCTTCAGAATAATTAAATTTACTGCTTAACATATTGAGTGAAAGTTTGTTATAACTTTGCTCTGGTTTAAGCCAGTCATCAACTTCATGGTAGCTGCCACTTCTAAAGCTTTCAAAACTAGCAATAGCTTCTTCGTTGTTTGCAAACATAATAGCAGGTTTAGTAATGTTTAGTGTATATTTTTGAGCTGTTGTGCTAGTTGGTGTTGTATAAATTTCAATATCAATAGGGTATTCAAATTTTCCATTAAAAGCTGAAGCATTAGAACTTAGTGTAATAGAATTGGTTATAATAATTTCATTTCTGTCAGTAAACTTATTAAATTTAATTAGTTCATTAGGCGCATTTTCACTAAAAACGGTTGGAATAGCACTTGATGAAGCAGGGTCAACATTATAGATATTTAATCTTTTATCATAAAATCTAAAATAATAAGTTTTGTCACCATATTCAAATGAAGTTGCATTTGGCTCAGTGGTTATTGTTGAGGTTTTCACTGAAAAATCAGAAGTGTGAGTATAGGTTAAACGATATCTATATTCAAGGGGCATAAAGTTTACTGAAAATGCGTCGTTTACGCAAACTATATATTTAACATTAGATCTTTCAACTCTGTTGTTATATCTAACTTCGTCATAGGTTGCCTTCATGTTTTTATAATCAAATCTGGTGCCTCTCATAGAGAGTGAAAGATAGTTCAAAATAGGGTAGTCCGGCACACTTTGCCCAGTAACAGAAATGCTCTCAGCGTTAGCGTTGCTGATAGCATTTTTTGAGCCATTTGGATTAATAGTGTTATAAATTCCAAATGCAAGCACAAAGCATAAAACCAAAAACAATAAACTTTTAAATTTTTTCATAATTTTTCCTTAAAATATTAATCATCGTCACCAGAAAGCACAATGCTGTTACGTTTTCTAATATCATAAAAAACATCGCTTTCTTTAAATGTTCTTCCAGGAATAAACTCTGGTGGAACACTTCCGATTTTGTAAAGATTTGGTGTTTTAAAGTAAGGTGTAACAATAGATTTGCAAGGATATTGCTGGAAGTTGTTAGTAATATTTTGTCCCAGCGGAATTTTGTCGAGTTCTGAAGGATATATAAGTGGAACCTGTTGAAGAGAAGTTGAGGTTGAAGTTGAACCAGGGTCTTTTCCCTTGGCTTCACTCTTGCTGCGGCTGTCAACTTCAATAGTGTGCTGACCAAGCTCCTTTGAAAATTCTTCACGAGTTTTAAGGTCAGGGGTGCCATAAAATAGGGTAGAACGGCACTGACCACGCACAATTTCAGCAACTTCTTTGCCATAAACATCATCAAGCTGCGAATATGACTGAATTGCCATATTAAGGAAAATCCAACGAGATCTTGCAACGGTAATAATTCTGTTTAAGCCCTCAATTTTAGGCATATTGGCAAACTCATCCAAAATATAAAATAATGGGCGTTTAAGGTGAGCCATCTTGTCGTCAGTCACAGACTCATTTTCACGAGCTTTTTGAACAAATTCCTTATAAGCCTGAGAAATACATACACTGGCAAGTTTATATCTAGTTGCTCTTTCGTCAGGAATTTTAATAAAGAAAGCAGTTGGTCTGTCGTCAAACTCAGTAAACTTAATATCATTAGAAGAAGTTAAAAAACAGATGCCGTTATCTGAAAAAATTGATAGGTTTGTTGTAAGTGAAGACATATAGCCGTCACGAGTAACCTGAGCTTTTGTCTGAGTGATGTTTGTTGAAAGTTCTCTAGACTTAGAGAGTGGGTCACGACCACTAAAATAGTCTTTAACAACTTCATATTCGTCGTCTTTGTTCATGGCAATTTTATAGGCGTTAAAGAAGCAATATTTTTCCTTTGTCATGCCAAGAGCTTCGTTTTCGCTGTCTTCAAGCATAGCAATAAGACAAGCCTGAAAATAGTCTCTTGCACCGTCTGTCCATTGTTTGTTTTTTGGGTCTGGGTCAGATGGAACAATAGCACTTGCAATATCATTAAGGCTTTCCATACAGTCGTCTTTAATTTTTTGTTTTTCAACATCAACTTCAACAAGGGTTTCACGAAGAGTCTGAAAAGCTTTGCCCATAAATTCATACCATTCGTTACTTTTAATGTCGCCAGATTTTAGTAAATTAGGATAATTTTTTATTGGGTCATTAGTGTGTTTTAAAATTTCCTCTTCAAGATGAAGTCTTTTTTGCCATTGAAGGTAAATATTTTCAAGAGGGTTCCATCTCTTGCTTGCATAAGGCTGAGTAAGGTCAAGTTGAAGCACGGTATAGCCTTGGTTTTTCATTTTAAGAGAGTGGTGTGAATAAATTTCACCTTTAGGGTCAGTAATAAAAAGAGAAGGCTTGTTTTTAAGTTCTGTCAAAATCTGCATAGTAGGTTCAACCCAGCAGGCAGTTTTACCAGTTCCAGATGCACCCACAATGAGAACGTGGCAGGCAGGAGTAAAGTGAATGTTTAAATTCCCGTGCTTATATTCAAACCTAAAAGGAACACCAGTAATGTTTTGATACTTTAGTTCAGTAAACTTGCAGTGCTTAAAGTTTTTATCAAGTTCTTTAAGGGTTGCAAAGTGTTGGTTTTCCATAGAGCTTTTGCCTTTAAGTTTAAGATCCTTGTCTTTGCCCTTAGAAAGTATAACAAAAAGTCCCATCATCAAAAATGCGATGAGTGCAATAGAAAGGGTGTTTGCAGAGGTTAAAGAAAACCCACCCTTAAAAATATAGAAATTGGCAAGCACGCCAAGCACGATAGATAAAACAAAAATAAAAGCAAAAATTATTAGATAAGTCACAAGCTTAGACTTTTTATCACTACTAGACATAAGGTTCTCCTAATAATAAATAATATATCAATTATGAGTATATCATAATAAATAATTTAATTGCAAATAAAAAAGAATTAATAAAAATAAAAATAAATAAAATTATTTCAAAAAAATTGTTGCTATAAAAATTTAGTTTTGCTAAAATAAAAGAGTAAAGGACGAAAAAATCATGTTAATAAATAGCATTTTATCGTTAATATCGGCAGGTTCTGGTGATGGGGTATTAAATCCAATCTATGGGGGTTTGTCAACTGTTGGTCCATATGCACTTGGCATTGTAGTTACGCTAAGTTTGTTTTATGGTGTTTTTCTTGGTGTAAAATATGCAAAGGCCAAGGATGAAACTGAAAAAGCAGGTGCACAAAAAACATTAATCAACTTCATTATTGGTGCGGGTATTGTCATAGTGCTCATTTCCGTGCTCTATGCAATCAGAGGGCCACTTGCCGCAATTATTGATGGAAGATAGGCAATAATAGCTGCATAAAAGCATAAATATTAGCAAAAATATAAAATAATAGCAAAAATTATTTGCGAAAAAAAAATCACTATGTTATTATTGAATTAGTTAATTAAAATTTAAAAAGGAGAAGGATATGCAAAATATTTTAAGTTTACTTGCTGCTGGAGGCTCAACAACAAACACTGAAATTGGCAATGCGGCAGAACAGGCATTTAAAACATTTAAAGGAATTATTAACACAATTTTCCCAATTTTTATTGGTGTAATCTTAGTTGTTGGATTGTTTTATGGAGTTCAACTTGGCATAAAATATGCAAAAGCTGAAGAAGAGGAAGAAAAGAAGAAGGCAAAAAATCAATTAATCAACGTTATTGTTGGTTGTTTAATTGCAGTTGTGTTCGTTGCAATTATTGAAATACTTCTACAACAAAACTTTGTTAAAAAGCTTTTCAGCAATGTTGCTCCAGATGGCGCTGAAGAGGGTGCAGCATTCATTGGTTTGCTTAGAAATATGCATTAATTTTAAGTGATTTAAATCATTAAACACACGCTATTTTTGCGTGTGTTTTTTATGATTTTTTAATAATTTTTTATGAAAAATACCCTTAAATTTTTTCAATTTTTCGGGTATTTTTTTTGTATTTATTTGTCTTATTATAAATATATATGTTATAATATATTTGTTATATATATACGGAGTTAAAGTTTGACTAAAATTTTAAATTTTTATAGTTTATTTTATGATTTTTGCAAACACTATTTTTAGCCAAACTCATGGGGGAAATTATGAAATTCAAATTTCTAACATCACTAATTAGCGCAACGGGTCAAGGGATTGATCCATCATACACCAGAGATGTGTTTATGAACAGTTGGGCTAGTCTTGGTGCACTTTTTGGTGTATTATGGAATTTTATTTGTGAAGGGTTTTACATGATTGTGAAATGGCTTTTAGCCTTCACAGATTTTTTGCAATATTTCATTCAAAAACTCATTGGGTTAGATTATTGGCTAAACAATAATGTTTATTCAATAGAGGGTGCAACCAAAAGTGACTTATTATTTTCATTTCTTTATAACGACACCGTTCAAAAAGTTTTCAATACAATGCTTGCAGTTTTTGCAGTGCTTCTCATAATTTTCACAGTATATGCAATAATCAGGTCTGAGTGGCAATATGTTACTGGTAAAAATTTTGGTGATGGAACAAACTCAAAGGCACAAATCATCACAAACTCAATAAAAGCAATTGCAATGGTTCTTGTTTTCCCATTGGCACTCACTCTAGGAATAATCTCATCAAATGCAATACTTGCCTCAATAGTCAAGGCGCTAAACATTGACATGGCGTCTACCTTTGGCGGAACACTATTTTTAATAGGAAGCAAAAACGCCAATAAATACAGAATATACGCCAAATCGGGGCAGAGGGCTGCAATTTCAGACCAAATAAGTTTTTATGTTAAAGATGGCGTAGTCATAAGGTTTGGACCAACAGATTATAACGATGGCTATGTTCATCAAATTTCAGACTACGGAAGATTCTTAGCAGAGCTTAGAAGTGGAAATGGTGCAACGCTATACAAAGTTAACACAATGTTTGATTCAATAGACATTGATGATGGCAATTTTTCAGGCTATTGTGTTGGTATGGATATTGGAGATAGCAGACAATACTACATGGTAAGATGTGGAAGCTCTAATGAAGAGAAAAAGGGAATGTATTATTATCTTAAAAACATTCTCAGAGTAGACATTATGGGCGACGATGAAGTTGGCGATGCAGGAAATAGAACAATTTACAATGAAATTGGCAGAGGCAGCTTTGGAAATAGCGTTGGAATGAAAGGCTTCATAAACAACAAATATTTTGGCAGTTCAAGTTGTGAGCAGTTGTGGTATGCATTCTGGAATACTTGGGGATATTCTTCAATTTACGATTCAAGATATGATTTTGAAACCAGCTTAAATTATTCTGTGCTCTCTAGTGCAAATGATGATAACGCAATTTTAGGTCAAAATATTTCACTGCTTAGCTATATGGGCTTAGGAAATTCATTTTCAACAGTCAAAATGCTATACAATTCAAATCTAATTTCATCATATTTTGATGGTGGACAATTCAATTTAGTTCAACTTCAAAATGAATATAATGTTATGGCAGATGTTGTAGACTTTATGAATAACAATGGCGTAACACTTTATATGCTAGATATGACTTCAGACATGATTGACTGGAAATATGGCGATTATACCGTTGATAGCAAATGGATTTCTTTAGAAAATGATTCTAATAAATTGCATATTCTTCCATCAGGTCCAGTATCAAACGCTGAGGATAGTGCAGATCATCCATTAACAAACACACCGCTTGCAAACTCAACAGCATTTGTTGTTGCATATTCCGATATGGCAAATGATATAGAGTCAGGAAACATTCTATACACTGCAAAGGCAGGGGTTTCAAATGAGCTTAAGGGTTCAAAATTCATTATGTGTTATAAGGTGGTAGACAAAAATGGAACTTCAACAAGATATGTTCCGCTTGTTAACCGTAAAGAGTTTAAAGATCCAGTAACTGGAAACACATATACTTTCTCATCAGACTATTATGCTTCAAACTATAGGGGAGTAGTTCTAGCAAAAGGCGTTTTTGCAAACAAAAATTTATTTGGAAAATCAGGCAATGTTGATGGCTTAAATGGTTCACCAACCTACATCACTGCTGGTTCAGAAATGCAAGATGGCACATCAATAGATGCAACAAAGCCATATTATTATCACATGGATGTCAGCGGAACTGTATCTCAATATGCTGGTTATGCAGACACTAAAAAAGAGTATGTTTCAACTTATCTTGCAAGCTTAGGTGGTTTAGTGTTAGATTCAACAGAAGATGCTGATCTTGCAGATCTTGTTATAAGAAACAACGGCTCAAACGAAATTTTCCCAGATAAAGGTTTCAACTTTAGCAATCTTGAAGAAAATGATCCAAATTTAAATTCAACAAACTCTTTCGCAATTCAAAGACGACTAGAATCTGGTGCTTATGAAAATGTTGAACTCACCAAAGATTTGCTGAAAAATTTAAATATAGAGGTAAATTACTTTACAAATGGCGACGCAAATAACACAGCAAAAGCGACAGCAGAGTTTTCTGGAGTGGTTTCAGGACAATCATTAGAGTTTGAATTTTTAGTAAATGGAAGCAAAAATTATTTCTATATTGGATATTCTGGTTCAGAGTTTTATATAATGACTTTTGATAAATCAAGTCAAACTTATATAAAATATGACAATGTGGATGAAAATACAGGAATATTAACAAATTTTGCAACGCTAGATAGTTCAATAATAAATGGAGAAGTTCCAGGTGATGAAAGACTTGGAGTTGACGGAAATAGCCTAGAGATTAGGGAAGGAATTTCAGTTGACACAGCTGTATATCCAAGTTATAGCGTTGTAAATGACACAGCTGAAGATGGAAAAATTCTAGTAAATAGGTTTAAAATTTCAGGAGCTGATGTGTTAACTTCTGAGGTTATTCAAACCTTAGTAATTCCATTAGAGTATAAAATAACCGGAATTGGTTCAGTTTTCTGCTCAGCAACCTATGCTGGACAATCAGTAACAATAAATGATGGAACAGAAAATATAACTTATTCATTATTTTCGTTTGTTTATGGTGGAGCAAACTATTATCTCACCGTAAAAAACACAACACAAACATTCTCAATATGTTCATATTCATCTGAAGACGGCAATTTTGTGGCTAATGAAACAACCAAAAGTGTAGTTGCAAAAACCAGAAGATATAAACTTATGTATGACTATGTTTCACAATTAAACAATTCTGTGTTCAATCAAACCATTGCAACCCTAACACCAGCAGACTTTAAGTTTGAAGACAATGTTAGTGGAAACAGCAATCTTCACCTATTTTCAACTTCAGAAAAGCAGATTGTAATGGGTGGAAAATATCAATATGTAAATATTTATTTTGACACAAAGGGAACAGGCAGGCTTGTAACTGTAAATTCAGAAAACAACATTGTGTTTGCAGAACCAGTGTTAAAGAGTGATGAAAACACAAATTATATTTATCATTCAGATGAATATACATTCAGCTTATATAATTATTACACGGCAGAAACTGGAGATCCAAAAGTTGTTGAAACCTTTGCAGAAAACATAACAAAAGATAATCAATATGAAAGTGGTTTCCAAATTGATAAAATTAAAATCAATTCAAATTGTTGGTATTTAAATTTCCTTTGGAGCAACTGGGATCTTTTCCCAAATGACGGAATTTATAAAGCACAAAGTTCATTATTAAATTCATTCTCTCCAGCTTATAATCAGTTAAACAAAAAGGCTTTTGATGAAAAGGTTGATGGTTTTTCAATCACTTTAAATCTAACAAAAGATAATGCGCAATATACAGTAACAGCAACAAATACAGGAATGATGGATAGTCATGGTCAGAACAGAATTTATTGCTTTAACTTAGATGGCAAAGATTATTATTTAACCATGCAAATTCATGAAGATGCTTCAGTATCAGTTTTGGATGCAAATGGCAACAAAATTCAAAATAAATCGCAAAATGCAACATTCATGATTGCACCAACTTATAAGCTTAAAGTTGAAGATAAAGAAATAAATTTTAATGCTTCAGACTTTGGAAAACCATTCATTCAAAATAATGAAATTATGGTTGAAACTCTTGAAAGTGTAAGTGCTGGCAGTTTAGGAACAAGAACTCTTTTCATGAAACTTAAAGGTGGAAGTTTAATTTCTTATCAAGAGTCAACAAATGGCAATCCAACAATAATAGCAACTGAAATTGCTGAAAAAAGCACAAAGCTTGTTGGATTAGGCTTAAAAGAATTTGATCCAACCAAACCAACAGTAGATGGCTTAAAGGGAACCAAGCCAAGCAATGAAGATGGTTGGCAGTTCACAATTTGGGTTAGCCCAGAGTTTTCATGGAATACTCAAAGCAACTCATATGGTCTTTATAATGGTCGCAACTATGTTGCAACAATATATAAAAATTTAGGGACTGAGGTTTCTTCAGCTTCAGAAATTGCAAGCAAATCAATCCGCATTCTATATGATGGAAACACATATTACAACATTTCAACACAAAACAAATATGATGGCGATGCAGCAATGGTTGCATATTACAACAAAATAAAGGGCTCATTTATAACCAGCTTCCATAGAACAAGTTCAGTTGTAGAAACATTCAGGTCACCAAGTTTTGCAATATTGCCATTATTAAAATTCAGAATACACTTTGGATTTGGAACCTATTCTATGTCCAGAGATTATGAAATAGGAAATAGCTTCAAGTTGTCTGATGGCATTCAGTTTGACTATTTCTTTGAAAATGATGATGTAAAACTTTCAACATTCTATGTTCAGTCAAAAATCAGCTATTGGATATTAGTTATAGCATCAGTGCTAATAATCAAAACATTAATGACGGCACTATGGGGAATTATAAAGAGATTCTATGAAATCACGCTATATTTCCTTGCAATGCCAGCGGTTGCGTCAACAATTCCGTTAGACGAGGGCAATAAGTTTAAGAGCGGAATACAAGAGCCTCTCATTAAAAAGGTGCTCAGCACCTATGGTGTAATACTGGGCATAAATGTGTTCTTCATATTGCTTGCTCCAGTAAGGTCATTATCACAGGTGTTCACAGAGCAAGACATAGCCGAGTCTGGCACATATTTCCTTAAATATCTGCCAATAACCGCAGGAATGTTAAATGACTATGTATATATTTTGTTTGTGCTTGTTGCATTCACAATGATAGAGACACTCCCAGGTGTAATTTCAGGGCTTGTTGGTGGTGATGATGTTCATGCAAAGGGCAAAGAAACCAGAAAGCAAGTTGGAGAAAGTGTGTCATCTGCAGCAAATTTTGTTTCAGGAAAAGATGCGGTTGAAGGCGTAAAAAAGCTTGGCTCAACAGCTTCAAACTTCATTCCAGGCAAAAACTTATTAACGGCACCTGCAAGGTGGGTAGGAACTAAGGTAGATCGTGGATTAGAGGCAATTGGACGTGGTTTTGGTGAAGGCTATAGAAACAAACAAGAATCACCAACCAGTTCAGATGGTTCAAAATCAGATAAAGGTGATGCAGGCAGCGGTGGCGGCGGAAGTGGTGCAGCAAGAGCCAATAACGATCTAGAAGCAGAAAATTCAGAAACAACATCAGCAGAATCAAGTGGTGCTAGTGGTGGTGGTTCAGAAGCTGGCGAATTTGCAAAAGATGTTGCAGAATTTTCAGGTGAAAATGTTCCAACATCGTCAGTTCCAGCTAAACGAAGCTTAGGAAATAGCTATGCCAACAGAATAAAAAATGGTGGATTAGATCTTGCTTACAGATTCAAAAAAGCAGGACTTAGTGCATTAGATATTGTTGGACTTAAGGGTGCATTTAGCAGAGTAAGAGAAGATGGAACAAAGAGAAATCTTGCATCACACATTTTGGGTATGCCACTCAGAATGGTTGGAGGAGTTCTAAAGAATGTTGTAAATCCTGGTGAAACAATCAAAAAAATTGGCACACTTGCGAAGAATACAGCTGGTATTGCTGCTGGACTAGATTTTATGCATATAGCAGCAGGATATAGCAAAGAAACACTAGAAAATTTAGCACTTCAGGGCGAAAATGTTCCAGAAAGTTTCTTGGTAATGGGCGGAAAGGCTGCCGGAAGAAAAGTTTCAGCTGGTGTTCATGCAATAGGCAAAGGCATAGATGGTCAAGTTAAACGCTACAGAAAGTGGTCAGACAACCGTAAGGCAGCAAAAGCCATTGCACACGATATTAAGCATTCAGTAAGTTATAGGGAAGAAAATAGACACAACGCTGCTGTTTCTGATGAAGAATATGCAGCAACAATCTATAACATGAGACACAAAGGTGAAGGCTTTGACAAACTTTCAGCCAAGAAGAAACAAAAGTTAATCAACAAGGCTATTGCAGAGAGAACATTGTCAGACAATTCGCTTCTAAGTGGTGCTTCAAAGAGAGATACCAACAGAATCTTAGCAAACACTGCAAGAAATATAATGGCATCAGGTTCAAATGGACCACTTGCACAAGCACTCAGAAAACTCAATGTAACAGACACATCTGGTTTAGCGAGTGCAATTCGTTCAAACAAGAGCTTGCTTTCAGCAATTTCAAGCATTGCTTCAAAAAACGGTAAGTTTGCACTTTCACCAAAACAGATGAAAGATGAAAAATTGCTCAGACATCTTCAACGTCAAATGAAAGGTGATGTAAAGGCAATGGTAGACAAGATGTTCAGAGATCAATTCAAGAACAATTCAAGTCTCAAAACTGCAACAAGAAATCAATTGTTATATTTCTTAAGATATAATTCAGAGGCAAGAAACATAATTTGCTCATCGTTAGCAAATAGCAATTATAAACCAAAGGTTCCAAAGAGTGAAATTGAAAAAGTTGTAGACAAAAAGATTTCAAAAATGAAAATTAAAGAGCAAAAAGCTAATATGTTTAAAGGCGCAATGAATGGTGCTGGAAAAATTAGTGAAAGAGATATGCAAGCAATTATAGACAAAACTTGCAAAGAAGTTTTGAAAAAACTAGAAGGCCAAAAACAAGGGGGCTAATAAATGAATCAGAGTATTCTAGATGAAATTAAGTCTTATTTAAATTCAGAAGTCAAAGATCCAAATATGGCTATTTCTCTCATGCAAAAAATTGAACAAGCTGGTGGAGAGATATATAAAATTGCTTCTGAATCATTTGCCGAACTTTTAACAGCAAAAGAATCAGAAAAAATCACAGAAGAAACTGCAAAATGTGGTTATCTTGCGTTGTCCCAAAAAGACCAACAAAAACTTGTTGGTCTTATGGGCAGCGAAGAAGCTGCAAAAGAGCTTTCATACTATGAAGTTATGGAAAGGCTAAATGGCAAAGACATTGTTGAAATTTCAGATTCACTTGAAAAGATGGCAGATGAAGAAGATGACATAAATTATGTTTATGCATTAGAAAAAGATTTAATAGAAATAGAAGACTTAAAAAAGGCAATTTCAGCGGGCACAGATGAAGAGGTAAATGCGTTTTTAGCAAGATACTTTGATGGTGCCGGATATGAAGGAACAGAAAAACAAAAACAGATGATAGTTATGGGGCTAGGAAATAGAGATATCATTGTTTCAAACCTAGTTAGGCTTAATGAAAAATCAGTTGAAAATGCGATAAAAAAGTTTGAAAGAACAACTCCAAACACAAAATTTGCAACGCTTGATCTTTCAGCACAAAACCGCATTTTGGCTGAATTTTATGATAATTCTTCAGAAGAAACGCATGAAAATGCAGATTTCACTTACATAACCTCTCTCATAAAAGGCAAAACAAATGCAAAAGAAAAACAACAAATTGCAGAAAAAGTCATGGACTCTGCAAGTGTTCATGGAGTCAGTGTAAATGAAGAAATATTCAATTCTTCGTCACTTAGGCAGCTTGTTGGAATTGAAAATATAGACTTTAAAAAAATAGACCTAAACAGAAAGGTAATAGAGTGCATCGACAACAAAGTTTTTGAAAATTTAATTTCAGCAATAATAAAGGATAGATTTGATGAAACAAAAGAGATTGTAGAGCAGGCAAAAAAACGAGTAATTGAAAAAAATATAGAAAAGCGAAAGACTAATGATTTTAGTTATCCAACTGATCTTCCAAATCCAATAAAGATGTCAATGGATAGAAAGAGAGATTTCAATTATAGGGTGTCGCTTTTAAATAGACATTTAAGAGAGAATCCAGATTCAGATATTTTAAAAAATATTTTTGTCAATGCAAACCTAGTCAATGAGCAGTCAATGTTAAATGACATGGTAAGTAGGCAAGAAGAACTATTAAAAAAATCTAGCAAGCTTTTACCAGAAGAAGTTAAGCAATTTTTAACTACAAAAACAGTCAATGAATATTTCAGTGAAAACCAAGAATTAAAAACCTTAATGCTTCAAATTGGTGCAAACAATTTATTCTTAACCTTCACAGAAAATCAATTAAAGCCAAAAATTTTACGTGCAATAAGCAAGAATGGAAAATTAAAGTTTGCTGCAATTTCTCATGCATATGAAATGGGTAAATCAGAAGAAGCGTTAGAAAAATCCTTAAGGTCATTATTGTCATTAGATAAAGATTATTTAATTACATTTGGAAACAGAGCAAAACTTGTTACCAAAGCAGCAATTTTAACTTATCTAGACAAAGGCAAAATCATAAAAGATAAAGAAAAAGAGGTTTATGAAGCTGCCAAGTCACTTCAGTCTAAAGACGATGATTTTGCCAGAGAGCTATATGATTACATCACAGAGGTAGTAAGTTATTCAAGCACTGCTTCAGATGAAGAGCAATCAAGATTCTTTGGAGATGTAAAACCATTTGTTAGGGCAAAAAACATTTCTGAGGCACTAAACACAAAACAAAATGTGGTGTTAAATAAAGCCAAAAGATTTATTAGGACAATAGGAAATGTCTCACAAATAATTGGCAATCCAAAGGCACAAATCAGCAGTCCTGCAAAAATTCGTGAAAATCAAGAATTTAAAAGAAATGTGATGATAATAACAGACAAAATCAACCATCTCAGCACAAAGCAGAGTGGGGCAAGTTATGCAGAGTCTGCAAAAGAAATTCTTGGTCAATATTATAATCGCATATATAATTCCAAAAACCTAATCACCAGACTCATTGGTGGAGAGGTCTCAAGTGAAAGTGCAGTAATTCAGCAGAGAGATATTTTCAGGGGCTTGCAAATTATGCAAACTCAGGCGATGAAAAAGAGTGAATCGTTATCACGTTATATTTCAGCTCCTTATGATATCAGCAATGACCCACGTTTCATTGGAAAACTTACGCATAAAAGTGGCGGAAAGTTAACCTCAAAAGAATTTAACATAGCAATGCTTTCAGAGCTCTCAACAACCAAAAAAGGAAAGCAAATTGTTGCCACAACAAAAATGCAACAAGATTTCATGAATAAGGATGAAAAATATAAGGCAATAGTTGAAGAGTTTAATGAAAGATACATGAGGTTCAAAGATGCCAGTGAAGAGCTTGAACAATTAAGAGAAAACTTAAGGGCATTAGACACTCAGGTTACCAAGTCAGCAGACTTAAGAAGAAAGGTTAAAGACTTAAAAACTCGCATATCAGATGCAGAAAAGAAGCTTGCAGTGCTTGAACCATATATGCAAGATGCAAAAGATACAAAAGAAAATTATGAAAAGAAGTTTGCAACAAAACTAGATAAAGAGGCAAAGAAACAAAAAGTTGAGCCAGACTTCAGCATTTCAGACATTTTCTCATATCAAAACATATTCCTTAAGGGAAGCACTGCTCCAGTAAATCCAGAAACAGATGCAAAACTTGCAATGCAAATCAGAAAGGTAACAAGCCAGTTCATTTCAAACATGATTGGCAACATAGAAAAAGTAAATTCAACCCTTAAGTTAATTGATGCAAAGCCAGTTGTGCTCAAAAACACAAGGCTTGGCGGGGTAGTAAAGCAATCTGGCATAATCATTAAAACCTTAACTGACGAAATTAAAAAGCTTAGCACTGATTCAGAAAAACTAAACAAAACAAGCGAAGAATATAAGTCTAAAAAAGCTGTTTTGGATAGATTAAATAACGACCTTGCTAGAGTAAAAAATGATACAAAAATGCTTGAAGATGCCTTTAACAAGCTTGGCATTGGCGAGCTAAAAAATAAGTAAAATTTTTGCTAAAATTAATATAAAAAAGTGACAAAAAAAGACTAAATATTTGCTTGAAATTCATAAAAGTTATATACTTAAAATAAGGAGAAATCATATGGCTGCAAGAATGATTCCAAAGGCTACAAAGGTCAAAACCCAGTTTTTTAAGGGGCTAAATTTTTCTGACATATTTGTCATATTGTTTGCGTTAGTGCTTGTTGCACTTGCCATGACAAGTATGTTTAGTTTAACAGTCAGATTAATAATTTCAGCGGTGATCGTGTTTATAACGGTCATTATGTTCATGAGTTTTGAGCCAGGCGTAAAACTATATAAACAAATAGGAGATTTGTTTAAACATATTTTTGGAATCAACACCTATAAAAAGATGAAAAAAACTTCCAGAAAAAATGTTATCAATCTTTTACCATATGCAGGAATATTAGAGCAAGATTATGATGAAAAAAGACAAATTGGTATAATTGATTATAAGGAATATTTTGGTGCAGCGATAGAAATTAATTGTATTCAGTTTTATATGCTTTCAGAGTCAAGACAAAACACATATATAGACACATTAGAGAGTGCTTTAAAAACCATTTCTCCAGACGACCTTGGTGCAATATACAAGTTTGCAAGACCAATGGTGTTTGATAACTATATTGATAATGAGTGCAAAAAAAGGGAAGAGATTTTAGAGTCCGTAAGAAATGGAACAACCAACATAAACGAGGCAAGACCAAGACTAGAGATTGCAGAATCAAGAATTGCAAACTTAGAGTCAATGAATGTAGATAGCGAGTTTCCAGTATATAAAGACCATATGTATCTTGCCTTCTATTGTTCAACAATCAAAAGTTTGCTTCAGGTAGTAAACTTTGTTTCAAGCACAATAGAAAGTGGTTCTGGCGGTGCAATGGAATGTAAAATTCTAGACCGCAAACAAACCGCAGTGTTTTTAAAGAGTTACTACACAACCAACTTTGATGAAAGAGAAGTAAAAAATATTGATCCAAAAGAGCTCATGAACTGGATTTGTCCAGATAAAATTTCTTTTGGTTTAAACAAAGTTAATATTGATGGAAGAAATCTTTCATTCTTTGAACTTTCAGAATATCCTCTCACCGTTCCAAACGCATGGGGAAGAACATTCTTTTCAGTGCCAGGAGCAAGAATTTGTGTCAAGTTCAAGCCAGTTGAACAAGCACAGTCTGAAAAAAGACTAGATAAAGCAATCATGGATGTCCGCATTCAGGCATCAGAGGGCAGTGGAAAGGCTTCATCACAGTTAGAGGTTCAAACCCACCTTCAAACGCTCACAGAACTTATGCAATATATAAAGCAAGGTTCAGAAGTGCTTCTTGATACAAACATATACATGATGGTTGAGCAGGAGCAAAAGAAGGCGTTCAGAACACAGGTTATGAGGGCAGGCTTTAGAGCTTATGATCTTTTCGGAAAGCAAAAAGAAGCTTTCATTAACTGTAATGTTTCAAGAAGAATGACTATAAAAAGATTTGAAAGAGGCATCAACTCATCATCACTTGCAGCAATTTTCCCATTCGTGTCTGATGCAATTCAAGACCCTAAAGGTTTCTATGTGGGCATGAACTCAGAGCCAGTGTTTGTAGACTTTTTCCAAAGAGATAAAGAGAGAATCAACTCAAACATGGTAATCATGGGAAAATCTGGTTGCGGAAAGTCATTCTGCACCAAATCATTACTTGCAAACCTTGCTGCAGATAACAGCAAAATATTCATTCTAGACCCAGAAAAAGAGTATGACATTATTGCAAAAAATATGTATGGAAAGGTTATAGATGTAGGTTCTGCAAGAGAGGGAAGAATCAACCCGCTTCAAGTTAATGCTTCACAGGATGATGAAGAGAGTGCAAGTGGCAATGTTTCGCTTGCCATGCATATGCAGTTCCTTGAAACTTTCTTTGGAATGATTCTTGAAGGAATCACAATGGATGGTATGGAGCTTTTAACTCAAGCCTTAAAAGACCTATACACCAAGTTTGGAATTACAAATTCAACACAAATTGAAACAGTAAAGCCAGAGCAGTTCCCAATCATGCAAGACTTATATGATTATATTTGCGAGCTATATGAAACTGCTACTGATGAATATAACAGAAACAATTATAAGATATTAAAAATATATCTAAACAAATTTGCAGAGGGTGGAAGAAATGCCGTTCTATGGAATGGACCATCAACCATATCATCTGCTGAAAACTTTATTGTGTTCAACTTCCAGTCGCTTCTTGCAAACAACGCTGGTGCAGTTGCAAATGCGCAAATGCTACTCGTCATGAGATGGCTCAATAACGAAGTTATAAACAATAAAGACTATAACGCAAAATATCACACAAAGAGAAAAATTATTGTTGTTATTGATGAGGCCCACGTATTCATAGACCCAAAACAAACAATAGCACTTGATTTCATGCAACAAATGGCAAAACGTATCAGAAAATACGAAGGATCACAAATAGTTATCACCCAAAACATAAAAGACTTCACAGGATCTCCTGAAATTGCAAGAAAATCAACTGCAATTATAAATGCTTGTCAATATTCAATGATATTCTCACTTGCTCCACAAGACATATCAGACCTTGTTCTTCTATATGAAAAAGCAGGAAAGATTAATGAAAAAGAGCAAGATACAATCGTAACCAACCCAAGAGGAAGAGCATTCTTTATGACAAGCCCATATTCAAGAACAAATATAGACGTGCTTGTTAATGATAGAGTTCGTAACTTGTTTGAAAAACTTCGTGAAGATGCCAAGTAAAACTAATTAGGAGAAACCCCATGTTAAATATGTTAAAAAGTTTAATATGTTTAATAGCGGCAGAACCATGTTCTGTCGTTTCTCATGGGCAAACTCTGTCAGCGCTCACAACATCCTTTGCCTTTATTTTCCTAAAAAACATTTTCATGGCAGTTTGGAACTTTATTTTATCCATGATTTGGGCAATAGAGAAATTTGTGCTAGGAATAATGGATGCCTTGCAAACAATTGTTTATCAGTTTTTAGGCATAGGAACCACAGTAGATGACTACTTAAATTTTGCTAATAATAATGAAATGACCAAAACCTTGGTAACAACATTTAGGGCAATCCTTGTTGTTTCAATAGTTTTAATGATAATATTCACAATAATTGCAATCATAAGACAAGAGGTAGAGGTTGCAACAAATGCAAAAAACAAAAGCAGTGAAGAGAGCAACAAAAAAGGCCCAATAGTAATGAAGCTGTTTAAGGGCATAATGTCAGCAATTTTGCTTCCATTTGCAATGATAGCCATAATTGGGGCAGTCAACTCAGTTCTCACAGCATTCAATAATGCGCTTCAAGGCGAAAATCAAACCACAATAGCAGGTCAGGTTCTAGCCACATCAACTTATGACACAAACAAATATAGGCAATATGCAAACAACAATAAGCGTGTTCCAATAATCATCAATGCATATAATGTTGATGACTATGGTGCAGATGAAAAAGAAAAATTATTCTATAAAATAAAGTCATTGTCAGTTCAAAAGAAGTTAATAAACACAGCAACAGACATAGACAAAAACTTGCTTTTGGCGTTCAATGATTCATTAATTTACGAAAACAACAAACTTTCAAACAGTTCAGCTTATGCTGACTATTATGAAAATTTTGTGTGCACAGCAGAGCAATATCAAGTCATGGCAGACTTCATTGATTATTGTGAGCTTACAAACACAAACTTTTATATCAAGGCAATAGATGATAACGATATTGAGTGGAAATATGTAGACTCAACCATTTTTGATGCAAAAAACATGGCGCTTAATATAACCTATAGAGATGCCAATGACCTAGATGGTGACGGAAAAACAAATGACACATACACAGTTTCATTCTCAATGGGCTTTGATGTTACATCACCAATATCAAATGCACTCAAGTCAATCAGTGCGCTACTTGGCTTAAATGAGTTTGGCGATATGACATTTAACGAGATGGATAGAGATAAAAATTCTATCAATCTTGTTCAATGGGCAAACGAAAAAGTATCACTTCATTTCTCATATGGTTTTAACATAAATGATATGAAAACTTGGACACCTGCCGATGAAATTTTGATGTATGAATATTATCATTATGCTTCAAACAACACTCTAGCAGAGTTTGACTTTTCAGATTTAAGTTATGAAAATCGTGGAAATGCAACTCTAGATGCCTACAAAATTGTTTATAGAGATTATTATCCAGAAGCCGGAGCTTTTTCAAAAGAAAAGGTAATATATTGCGTATATATCAATGGCTCATACTACAAAATTAAAAAGTCAGAAAAAGAGACCGATAGCTATGGCAACAAATATTATGTTTTAGATGAAAATGATGATGTAAGATTTTTAGAAAAAGGCTACACAATTTTGTCTGAAGAAACAGAAAAAGCCATGCTTAAATTTGTAGGAAAAAACAATAACTTTAGTTTAAACAATCCTTCATCTTGGAGTTACACAGACCAAATTTTAATTTATGAATTTTATAAAGATTTGTCATACAACAACACACTTTCAGAATATAACATTTCAGATCTTGGCAAGGGAATAGAAGTTCCAACTTATTTAATCAGAGATTACGATGCAGATGGCAACGAAACTTCAAAAAGGTTTGTATATTTAAATGGAACATATTATGCGGTTTCATCACCTTCAAGCGGAAGTCATTATGTGCTCACAGGTTCAACTAGTGGAACAAACTTTTTAGAGAGCATAGATGATAAATATCTCACAACCTACTATAATTTTTCTGGTGCAAACGGAGCCATAAAGTTAGAAGACCCAAAAAATGAATTTGGAATTTCAACCAACTCAACCACAAATAAAACACCAAACGACTTTATTATAGATTCAGATGATGGCTTAATTTTCACAAATCTTGAAAATGGCATAAATTATGTTTTTGATAAAGATGTAGATTTTAAGCTTAGTTTCTCTGCGGGCTTTGACTTTAGAGATGTAGACACTTGGAGCTATAAAGATTATTTCTTGTTCTATTTATATGCAAAATATTTAAACAACTCAAGTGCAACAATAGACTCATTAAAATACACTCCGCTTCCAGGTTTAATAGGTGAATATAACGGAAAGTATTATTATAAAATTCAAAGCACTTTAACAGAAAACAACACAAAATTTAAAACAGTATATTTAAGCATAGATGACATAGACAACATTTCTTTGCAAAACATTAAAAATGTAATAAATGTAGAAATAACGTTAGAAAACAACAGATTTAGCACAAATGATGAGCTTGCATTCACTCAAGTTTCAAATCCATCAACAATTTTCTCAAAAACAGAAACAGAAACAAAAGTGTTCACATTCTCATCAGATGTCAGCTTTGAAAATGTAAACTTATGGAAAATGAGAGATTATATTCTCTTCCTTTTAGAGAGCAGAGGAATCATCAGCATCACATCAAATTTTGAAGATTTTTCATATAATTCAGTTTGCTACAAAGGCGTAAATATTGGAACAAATTTAACAACAAATCTATATAGTTTTGGAAGTGAAAATAATAGAATTTATTTAAATGAAAAATATTTACTTGGTCTTGGCTATAATTCACTTGATGAATTTTTAGACACAAACCTAATAACTTTCATTGCAAAAAAATTAAGCACTTCTTCAAATGGAGAAATCAAAAAACTATTGCTTGAAAAAGATGAAGTCATTTCAAGCATTGCAAATAGTGATGCATATAGTGGAAACACACATATGCTTTCAAGCTTAGCAGCCATGCTAGTAAACTTATATGGCTTAAAAATTAATAGTGCTGAAAACATATTTGAAATCTATAGCGATATAACCAAATATTCATATTCAAACCCAAGCTTTGTTGCAGACAATCTTTCAACCTACACAGTTTTAGACCTTGCAATATATTTCTTAACTGGTTCAGCAGTAGGCAGTTATGAAGGCTATGTTGCAAATGTAAATGGTGATTTAAAATATATAATTGGCGACTATGCAATCAGCATAACAAGTGGAAGCCTGTTTGAATCAACCATAGTTCAAAGAGGAAGTCTCACATCAGGCTTAATAAATCTTGGCTCAATGTCACTTAGCGAATATTACACCAGCATGGGACTAGATTCTAAAGTCACAACAATTTCAGATTCAGAGATAAGCTTTAGGCGTGCAGATAATATAAATTATATTTATGTTAACGATATCACAAATGGAAATTATTCAGCTCTAGACTCTATCCTTGCAGGGCTTGGATTAGCACAGCAAACAGCCTATAATATTTATACTAACGGAACATCAAATTTTGTTTTCCTTGGCAGCAAAAATGGCAAGTCATATTTTATTGAAACAAATAGTTTCAATTTAGTTAACACTGCAATGCTCACAAAAGAGACAACAATAACATTAAATTCAACAACAAAACCATTCACACAAAACGGCACATACACAGCAAACTTCAATGGAACAACCACATCTGGCTTCTCGTTTATGGATGCGGCAATTTATGAGCTCACAAACGACACAAGCATAAAGTCATTTAATGTATATACTTCAGCGCTTCTTGGTGGAAAAAGCTACATTTTTGTTAATGGCAATTTCATAGAATATAACAATGTGGCCATAAACTTCGGTTCACTTGCAGCAGGCTATGATGATTATACAAATTTAATAGATATTTTGGTTAACAATTATTATGGCTCATATGTTGTTGGAAACATAGGCACAACCACAAACAGCAAAGAATTTAGCTATTCTTTTGCAGATTTTGATGTAGAAGATATCAGTTCATACACACCAATTAGGTTAATTCTTCATAGGCTTGGCTTAACGGAAGGGGCAGAAAAACAAGTTTCAGGAACGCTCACCAAATCAGCTGATGGATCTAGAACATATTTTGTCATAAAAATCACTGACGAAAATGGAAAAGAGCAAACCTATAATATTAATGTAACAGAACTTTTAACAGAAGCTGGTCAAGAAAAAACTGATAAAATTAACGAGCTTTACTATAGAGCGGCACTATGCTATGGCCAAACAACTGGTGGCTTCATCGCTCCAAGTGAAGCGATTGAAAATTTAACAAACTTAAACACAAGCATAGAAAATGCAATAAGCAGCTATGTTGTTTCATCATACACAACAAACATATTAAATTTCACAGACACAATGTCAGAAGAGGACATTTCAACATGGAACTGGCTAGACATAATTCATTACAGCATCTATGCGTCATACAGAAATACCGATAGCTTTGTGTTATATTCAGGCGTAAACTATAGCGGAGACAAAGAAGGCTTATATGTTGGCTTAAGCTTTGGCGGAACAACAAGGTTTGTTAAGTTTTCAGAAAGTCTGCTTTCAGAAAACGGCACAATCAAGTTACAAAAATTTAGTGCAGGCGTTGAGTCTGTAGAGTTTTCGCTAGACACAAACTCTTCACTCATTGATTTGTTATATTATAAATATACAGGTCTTCAAAGAGGCAATGTAAATTATGTAACAATAGGCAGTGGAGAAGATGCAAGAAAAATATATTCAATTCAAGACCAAACAACTGGAGAATATATTTATTACGCAGGCTATGCTGATCTAGATAAAGAATCAAGCATAAATTCAGTGGTTTCAGAACATGAATATTCATATTTAGTAAAAGCCACAACACAAAATCTTCAAACTTGGAATCTTCTAGACTTGCTAATTAAAGCAGCAGAAGGAAACACATCAGACAGACAATATCAGTTCAGCAGTCGCATATACACAATAGATAGCAAAAAATACATTTTGGTTAATGGCTATTATATAAATTTAGATTTAGTTGGTGCAAGACTTTCAGAAAAACTTGCGGATGGTTCCACCACAGAATATGTTAGAACAATAGAAACAACACTTGTTCCAACAGCAGAAAGTTTTGTTGGCTATTCAGCTCGCTTAATCAGCAATGTAAATATAAGTTCAGCGTTTAACTATGGCTTCATAAAACTTAGTGCAAATAATGTCTCAAAGGAAAATAAGCCATTAGTAACAGACCCAGAAACAGGAAATGTAATTTCTTCAAATGAAGTAAAATTATATTTTTCAGAGGGCTTTAGTTTCAGTGATTATTCAACTTGGAAAAATTCAGACTTCATGCTATATTATTTGTTTAAAACAAATCATATGGATGCAAATATTAAGTCTTTCCAACATTACGTAAACTTAGGCTATGTTCCTGCAACTCTATATAACTTAGAAACCTATGACGAGTTTGGAAATTTAACAGTAAATAAGGTATATAAGGTTGGAGAGGGTGAGTGCAATTTTGGAAGCTTTGCAAACTTAAATTCTTCTACGGTTGAGGCATATAAAGCCACAGGAAAATTCTCTGAATTTATAAGAGCAATTTCAGAATATAAGTTCATAAATGCAAATATCTGGCAAATCCAATATCAAAGAGAACTAAACAACATTTCAGTTTCAGCAAACACAAATGCAGATTTAATAGTTTCAATCACAGACAAGCCAATCACAGACCCAGGCATTGGTTCATTTGGATACTCAGTTACAAATGAAATAAATGCAAAAGATTTCCTGTTTGAAAACTATTATTATTTCAATTTAAATAGCGATAATGAAGAAATCAAAAACCTGTTTGTAGACACATCAATCACAGACAAGTTTGATGAAAACACAGACACAGAAATTATCAATTTCAAGCTTTCATCAGGCTTTAATATTGAAGATGTTTCAACTTGGACAATTTTAGACTATATTATTGTTCGTGAATATGCAAGAGACCACTCAGCAAGTTCAATTTTTGCAAACTGCAGTTTTGAAGAGCTAAGAGAAGACTTTTTAATGAAAGTTTATGTATTAAAGTCGGTTGATGGCAACAGCAAATATCTAAAAATAAATGGACAATATTATAACATAACAAATGCGCTTGGTGGTGAAACTGGCAAACTTACAGGGGCAGTCAGCAGTGCAGATGTTGTTGGTGATGACTATAGCTATAGCTTTAGGGTAAATGCTGGAGAAATGCTATTTAACCTCAGCAGGTCAAAAGAAGAAATCTCAAGAGAGCTTGTTTCAGGAAACAATAGCTTGGTATACAACCTAAAAGTTGCAGACAAAACTTACACATATTATAGAAAGGTAGACAAAAATTTAGAGAGAGTATATAGAGTTAGCCTAACAGATTTAGACACCTACACAATTTCGGTTATGGTTCTAGAAGTAAACTGGGTTCAAAAGCTCATGAATGATATGCAGGTTTTATATCCAGACTTAAACTGGTCAAACCTCATTGCAACAAATGGCTGGTTAGATACTCTTGGTGACTATCACTCATCATATGCATCAGGTCAGTTCATATCAAGTGGCAACACAGCAAACATAACAGCAGCCGGCATGGTATTATCAGAATTTTTGTTAACAATTGCAGAAACAAGCTATGATGGCTTTGCAGATTATGAATATAGTTCAGTGTTTGATGAAGACGTAATTGATTCATTAATGCTTGCAATGCTTGGCGAAAAGGCTTATCAAAACGTAAAAACACAGGCAAAAGTTTTTGTAGAAATGTTCAATGTAGGCTTTGCAAAAATCTTAGACGATGTTGCAGACGAAAGGGGCTTAAACATAAAAGATGGCGAAGTAAGCAATCTCACAATGAGCGTATACAAATCATACCTTGCATCAATATTGCTTTCATCAGATCTTGGAGAATATCTCTATACGGTTGCAACAAGAGTATATGCTCAATATGCAATTTATGAATCATTGGCATTTGCAAGTGGAGACTATTCAAGTTATTTTGCTTATATCAATGGGCTTGCCGATGAAAATGGCGACACTATAAATGCGTTTAAATATGCAAGTTTCAGAGAACTCATTCAGTTTGAAAACACAAGTTTAAAAGACGATGCAGTTCCAGTTTACACATTCAATTATTATGCAGTATATAAGTCACTAGCTAATAAAAATGCCACAAAGGCAGAAGCAAATCTCAGTTTAAATATGGGCAAGTTTGATGCACTTGTTGCATGGGTTGCCCAAGTTGGCGGAATGAACGAGATGGGTGCAAAAGTATGGCTCACTTCTCGTGGATACAAAGAAAATTACACAGAAGACCAAGTTTCATCCATTGCAAATCATTTTTCAGTTGATGCCCCAACAAGCTATAAGTCAGTGCTCGCTGCATTAAAATCATCATATAAAAGCAAATATATGGGTTATCGTGGTTCAACCGAGCGTTTTGATGATAATGATGAAACAAGATTTAGCTATATGCTTCATGTATACTATTCAATTCGTCAAGACTTAAACAACCGCATGATGATAACTCTTCCAACATATGTCAGAATTTATGAAGACTATATTGATGGAAATATTGACAGATGGGGCATTGAGTGCGACATTTCAATTGATGCATCATCAAACTACATTCAAAATTACGACTTATACAAAATTTTGCTATTAACAAACAAAATGTCATATATAGGCTCATATATTCTTGCATTCTTCCCAGACATTGTTGTAACAATAGAAAATGATGAGGATTTAGAAGATTTTGTTGAAGACTTCAAGGTAGGCAAATATTCAGTAGACGCAAATTCATTAGTATACAGATTAAAGAGCATTTTCCCAAAATCAACAACCTATGGCAAAATACTAAATAGTGTTTTTGCTACAGATTCGCTTAGTGTAAGTGATATAATTAAAAAGTTTGAATTATATAGCAATTCAGAAGATGGTTCAGCTAGTTCTTGGAACACTATATTAAAAACAAGAGATAATATAGAAGCACTGCTTGATGAGCTTTCAGAAGTTATGGATCTTGAGGTTGGTGAAAAAACTCCAAATGGTTCAGTTCACGTAAACTTCACTCATGAAGTTTATAATCAAATCTATAATTCGCTTTCAGGCTTGTCAGAAAAACTTAATGATTATATAGGAACACAAAATATATTAGATAAGATTGAAAAGGGAAGCATAACTTTCACCTTAGCACAATTTAGCAGCAACTATGTTGAGAGTGGATTTGAGTTCACAATAAAAAATAAGGTATATAAGTTAGACACAGCCATTTCAACTCAAAGACTTGCAGAATATGTTTATGGTGGAGCATATTTAACTCAGTTCGGAATTTATCCACAATACACAAGTTCGTCATTCACGGGCATCATTCACCCAACAAAGGCGGTTGACCCTAATGATGGAACCGTAAAAACCAAACTAAATTGCTTCACAGAGCTAAGAACTTTCGCAGGAAACGTTGCAGATTACACTGCAAAACTATATTTCTTAACAAATCTTAAAGACCTTTCAAACAATGTTAGTGATTCAGTGCTTCTAACAGAAGAGTTATACACATCAAGTGGCTATATCGGAAGTTTCTTTGGAAACACAGGTTCAAGCTACAAAACATCGCTAGAATATTTAATTTTAGACCATATCGTTGCAGAAGAAGAACTCTCTCCAGAAACAATGCTAAGGTTATTGTTTGGAGATACAGAAGATTCTCTAAATCGCATGGGTTGCACAGATGTATACATAACATTGCTTGCAAAATATTTAAGTAGAAGCAAAACATTCACGGCTGAAGAAATCAGTTATATTAGTCTAAATCCAAACTTAATAAAAATTGCAGAAAATGGAGCAATCTCTTCTCTGTCAGAAGACTTTATGAGGGCAGGACTTAGAAGGTATCTTGTTTATATTCAAACAACTGATAGCACAATAAAAACCATAAGCCCAGAAACAGGCTATACATATTTAACCGGCTCAGATATAGAGGGATACTATGGCTTATATATGCCAAATGGCTATAATTCGCATGGCTATTATTCAGATGGAACAAACACCTCAAGCGAAAGAACACACAAAGCCTTCAAAAATGTAATGAGCTATTTAACAATAAGTGACGAGCAGGCAGAAGGCGATATAGATCTTGGAATAGAGGGCAAATACGAAAGCTTTGACGGAATGACATTCAAAGACTTCAAGGCATATTTAACTAAGTCATTAGTAGACTATGAGCAAAATGAATCAGAGACAGGTGCAGAAAACGCATCAAGATATTTAACTTTGTTCAATTTAATAAGTGGTCAATTTAATTATCACATAAGTGATGGTGCAAATGGCACAAAATTCATTGGAACAACACTTTCTGTAATCAACAAAGATAAGGAAGAAGGTTCAAATGTGGTTGGCTATAAAGATGAGGTTATTTATCAGGGCAATGATTATGGAACCAAGTCAGTTTTATATGCAAACTTTAATATAGATAGGTCAACTAGAGGCACAATATTAAAGCTTTGTGGAATAGAAAATAGACCAATAGAAGAGCTTGTTAACCTAGAATATGATGAGCTTTATGAAAGAAACGGATCATATGATGAGGCAGATGGCGATGTGTTCATTGTTTGCTCTTATGATGAAGATACCGGAAAATATGTTCCATTCCTTGCAAGCAACAGAAAATATTCAGGCACATTTAATGGAACAAATTATATGGACTATTTAAATGATTATGGCTATCGTATTTTCACAGACTATTATGATTCAGAAGAGGGCACAAGGTTTGCTTATCCAATCATTGCAAAAGGTATAGTAACTCCAGACCTCAAACCAACTGCAATCAAAATACAAGATAATGTTGCAAAATTTTATAGAACAGACATAACAGCAACAGGTGCGGTAGAAGATACAGCACTTCAAACAATAAATGCTTCAGTTGAAACCACAACTGTTGGCTATGTAAAATATGTCAATGTTTCGTCATTCAATCACATTCAAGCAGAGGGCGAAAGCAAAACAATGTTTATCGGTTCGTCCGATGTAATGAGCTTCATAAAATCCGATGCAAGCGTATACTATGTTCAATATACAAATGTATATAATCTTGCAAAAGCGGATGGATTTGATGCCATATCAGTGCTAGATTCATTCTCAGCATTCTTCAATATGTCAGTTCAAATGCACATCATGATGCTGCTTGGGTTCATAACCCTTGTTCCATTACTGTTCAAGGCATCCGGAGCAGTGCTAAAGAGAATTTTAGACTTAATTTTCTTAGTGCTTGCAGGACCACTTTGCATTTCAATGAACTCATTAAAGCATACCGATGAAGAACAACAGGCATATAGTTCTTGGAAGAAATATATGTTCAGCACACTGCTTAGTGTGTTTGGCTTAATAATCTCATTCAATCTATACTTTATTATGGTTTCAACAGCCATGAATATGACATTTGTGCAAGCGGGCGATTCAACCATGCAAAAACTCAGCATGATAGGTGGCTTAGGCTTTGTCACCGCACCAGTATTAAATGCATTCCTCAGAATAATATTTGTAGTAATTGCAACCAACATGATAGAAACAACTGCAGATATGCTTCTAAACATGATAACTGGCGGAAAGGCAAGCAGTTCACTTGGTTCACCACTTGCAGGTGGCAAAAATGCAATAGATTCAATAGTTGACTTAAAGAACAACATGGTTGGAGACATTAAAAAAGTCACACATGGAGCAAGAGATATAATTAGCGGAAAGATTTTAATTGAGGCAAAAAATGCGATAATAGACTCGCTCCCAGGCAGTCAAATAGTAAGAGGAGCTGCAGAGACAGTTGGCAGTGCAAAAAATTACTTAAAATCAAGAGAGCTCTATAAAAAGGCAAGGCAAAAAGGCGTAGGAAAACTTGCTGCTCATGCTGCTGCAAAAGAGTTCAGAAATAACTATAAAAAGCAAAGGAAGCAAATTAAAGACAGAAGAACTGGCTACACACAAAGCTTCTATGGCAGAATGGGCTTAAAATAAAAAATAAACAAAAACAAAAGGAGAAAATAGATGTTTGCTAGTGGAGTAACAAGTTTTATTAGCAGTTTGGTGAATGCCGGTTCATCTGTTTTCTCACGCTTTGTTTGTGCACAAAGTGGCTATGCGTTAGTGCAAACCATATTAAATTTCATTTTTGGCTTGTTATATAATGTGGCAAAATATTTGCTTTATATGGTAGACTTAATATTCTCATACATTCAAAAGCTTGCTGGTCTAGACATGGCAATGGATTCGCTAGAGGGTATGCTGTCGCCAGATAGTGACATTGTGTTCAATTTCCTAGTTTCTGGAAGCGACCTTGTAACAGCAATCCTCAGAAACTTAATTGTGTTAGCGATTGTAGTAATCATCATTTTTGCAATAGTTGGCATAATAAAAGGTCAATATGATGCAATGAAAAAAAATAGTGCAGCAAGTCCGTTTGACACATTAAAAAGTATGTTCAAGGCGTTCATATTGTTGTTAGTCACTCCATTCATGACGCTTGGCGGCATCATAGTGTCAGACTTATTGTTGCAAACATTATATAAAGCCACAAATGTCAGTGGAGCAATGTCGTTAGGCACGCAAGTTTTTGTAACTTCTGCGTCGTCGGCAAATGCCTATAGGGTATATGCGCAAAAAGGAAAGCGTATTCCAATAACGTTTGATGGAACAAAAAGTTCAGAAATAAATGCATATTTCAGTGAAAATTCTGTTTCAGAGGGCTTCATAAAATATTTGCAAGATAGCAAAAATTCAGGCAACGAAGTCAATCCAATATATGCAACCTACATGACATTCATGGCAGCAGATTTCACACCATATCTTTCAATGAACGATGTGCTAAGTGAAAATGAGTCAGTCATAAACACCAAGCAGCTCTATGACAAATATTATGATTATTACATTCCAAGTGATGATGATGTTTTGTTATATCCCGAGCTCATGAAACTCAGTTCTTATGCAGAGCAATACTATGCCATGGCAGATGTCATTGATTTCTGTGTAAGGTCAGGCTCAGAAGTTTATATGAGAACAATAGAGCAGGTATTAAAGAGCGTTTGCAATTTAAGTGATGATGTTGCAGATAAAGAAAAGATATTCCAAACAATAATTCGTCATTATGAAATTAAGTTTCATAATGGCTATGACGCAGAAAGTGGTCAGCCAGTAGATGAAATTTCAATAAAAACAACCAATGACTATTTAATGCAAATAGACAAAAATAGAAATGCGTTAATAAGCTTTAATAGCACATATTTCGCAACAAGCGACAGTGGCGAACCAGATGTAAAAATGCAAATCAGGTCAATTCACTTGGTTGGAGAAACTGATGAGCTTAGGGGTGCAAAGTTTATTGTTGCCACAAAAAATCAAGCTTCAGCAAACAACGGAGTCACTCAAGAATATTATCAGCCCCTAGTAAATGGCTATGCAGGAGGCTTCCAAACAGAATTCCAGTCAGATTATATAATGGATGGCAACATAATAGTTGCAAAAGGAATTTTCAAAGAAGCAACCTATCCAACAGCAATAAAAATTGCAAGTGGAAGCGTAAATGATACCAATATAATTTTCTATAGAGAAGACATAGAGTCACAGGCAGTTGGTGAGCTTGGAGATTATTTCTCGTTAAAGGTAGATGCTCCAAAAGGCGGTTTCTTTGGAAGACTTATAAAAATGATAAAGGCACTCTTTGATCCATCAGAGCTCATTCCAGAAATAAATGTAAACTTTGATGCCTTGGCGCTCACTTACGATAAGTCTAGTGGACCATCAGAAGTAGACACACTTCTTAGTGGAAAAATAAGGCTGGGCTATTTCATGAAGTTTTCGCCGACCTATCCAACGGTAGATGGTGTAAGCAATTTCTGCTTGGCGTTCAATGATTTATATGCTGCACCAAAAATGAACTATTTGCTCTTGGTAATAGGTTCATTCTTACTAGTAAGGGTGTGCTTAAGTGCAATTTCTTCATTAATAGAAAGGTCATATGAGTTATTTTTAATATTCTTAACATATCCAGCGGCGTGTGCAACCATACCAATAGATGATGGTGGGGCATACAAAACATGGCTAAAGGGCTATTTTGAAAGAATATTCAGGGCATATGGCTTCATTCTTGGCATAAATTTTGTATTAATGTTGTTCCCAATAATAGAGAAGATACAGTTTTTCAGCCAAGATGACATAGGAACATCAAAAATAGTAAGACGAGTGGGCACACTATTTTTCAGTGTAATGTCGGTTCGTCAAATCACAGAAATGCTAAACTTATTTGTAGCAATCATGTGTCAGCTTGTTGCCTTCACATTAATAGAGACAATTCCAGAAACCATTTCAACAATAATTGGTGGAAAGGATGCCGCATTAAAGGTAAAAGACAACAATGTATTCACCAAATTAAAAGACAAGGCGGTCAAAGCAACCACAGCTGTAGCAAAAGTTGCAGTGCCACCGCTTAAAGGCTTAGAATATGTGTTTGGTGGAAAGGTTAATAGAAAGAGATTAAGACAAGACTTAAGAAATAAAATTTTAAACAGCACAGGACTTGATGCTTTCTCAGAAATGGGTAAGTTTATTCCAGGCAGTCAGCTTGTGGCAGAAGCAAAATATAAACTAAATCTAAAAAAGCAAACTGATGAACAAAAGGCTGTTCAAAAAACTCTGTTTGACACGCTTAATGATCCACTTGCAAACAAAACTGCAGTTCAAGATGCAATGGCAGAATATCAATCAGCTTCAGTTGCTGCGACTCAAGCTTCAGGTAAAAAATCATATGTATGTAAGCTTAACTCAGCACATAAATATACAGATGGTATGATTAGAAGTGAAAATGGCAGAATCAGAAGATATATTATTTCACATGGTGGAACAAAAGAGTTTAACAATTTCCACGACCTAAGCTATGGAGGCGGATGGCTTTGTCCAAAATGTTTTGAAGATTATAGAGGACAAAATCCAGAGAGCTACAAACTTGAAGATATGTCTAAGAAAAAATCAGATTCTGGTGATGCATAAAACCAAAATTAAAAATAAAGACAGGCAGTCATGCTTGTCTTTTTTTTGCAAAATGTGATATAATAATAATATGATAATAGGATTCATTGTTGCCATAGTCAGCATTGTGCTAGACCAGCTCACCAAGTTTTTCATATATGGCACAGCGGCAAAATCAATAATAGGAAACTTTTTGTGGTTTGAAAGCACTCTCAATACGGGTGTTGCTTTTAGTTTGTTTGAAGGTTTTCCAGTAATATTCATAATCATTTCCAGCATAGCATCAGTGCTAATTGGCTGTTTAATAATAAGCAAAAAATATTGCAAGGGCAAAGTCACAAAAATAAGCTTAGGCTTAATTTTGGGTGGAACATTCTCAAATTTATTAGATAGAATAATGTTTGGTGGCGTGCGTGACTTTATATATTTGAAGTCCATAAATTATGCAATTTTTAATGTGGCAGACATGGCTGTGGTGTGCGGAGTAATACTGCTTTGCATTTCGCTCATAATATCAATCATAAGAGAAACAAAAACAAATAAAAAGGAAAGTGAAAAAAGTTCAAATGATGAAGCTTAATTCAACAATAATCGTCAAAGACCTGCCAGAAAAGACAAGGCTAGACATTTTTCTTGCCACAGAAACAGATTGGACAAGGTCAGGAATAAAGCAACAAATAGATGGTGGCAATGCACTTGTCAACGGAAAAAAGCAAAAGGCAGGTTATCTGGTTAAAGATGGAGATGAAATTACGCTTAGCTTTGAAAAGCCAGAGATGAGTGCTGAGCCAGAAGCCATTCCATTAAATATTGTTTATGAAGATGAAGATTATGCAATAATAAATAAGCCTCAGGGAATGGTTGTTCATCCAGCACCGGGGGCATATAATCACACATTAGTTAATGCACTTTTGTATCATTTTGATAAATTAAGCAGTGGCTCAGATAATATTCGCCCAGGCATAGTGCATAGAATAGACAAGGACACCTCAGGGCTTTTGGTTGTTGCAAAAAACGATGTTTCTCATGCAAGCCTAGCAGCACAAATAGAAAAACACACATGTTTCAGACACTATTTAGCACTTTTAGAGGGCAACTTAAAAGAAGATTCAGGAACTGTTGAAACACATATAAGCAGAAATGAAAAAGACAGAAAAATAATGCAGGTTTCAGACTCTGGCAAACTTGCCATAACGCATTATAAGGTTGTTTGCAGATATAAAGATTATTGCTTGGTAGAGTTTAAGTTAGAAACCGGCAGAACGCATCAAATAAGAGTTCACGCAAAATATTTGGGACATCCAATAGTTGGTGATAAAACTTACGGAATAAAAAACCAAAAATTTAATTTAGAAGGGCAGTTGCTTCATGCATATAAGCTAGAGCTAACTCATCCAACCTCAAAGGAAAGAAAAGTTTATGAGTGTGAACTTCCTGCATACTTTAAAAATATTTTAAAAAAACAAGAAAATAACAAAATAAGCGATTGACATAAAATTTTACACATTTTATAATAAACATAGAATTAGTTAGGGGGGAATAAAATGGCAGAAAAGAAAACAACAAGCACCACCACAACAACCAAAAGGTCAACAGGCTTTAGTTTTAGCTACATATTAAACATTTTGGCATTTGCAGCGGTGTGCATAGGTGGCATTGCGCTTTTTGTTGCAATGATCCTAAACAAATGTGGCATAGATGCAAAAATCATAGGAACACTCCAAACCATTGCAAATTCAATAGGCTGGCTTGTTTTGGCACTTCTTTCATTCAAATATATTAAAAATAGAAGAAAGATTTGGCTATGGGTAGTTTGGGCAGTTGCAGTTGTAATGATTGTTATCGGAATAATCTTATAGCTTAAATAGTTCAGCCAAAAATTCGGCTGAATTATTTTTATTAAAAGGAAGAAATATGAGAAGAGAAATATTAAAATACTTAGATTATGCGAGCTATATTGCGCTGTTAATTGCAACAGTGCTCATCGTGGTTTTTGAAGTTTCAGCAAATATGCTGTTTTACAAGCTTGGGCTATATATGTATGAAGTTTGTTTTCTGTTGCTTATTGTTTTCACATTTTTAAGAATATATAGCGTATATAAAAAGAATGCAGCAGAAGAAGATGCAACATTTTCGCTATCTGCAAGGCAAAAAGTGTTTTTGTTCATAAAACTTGCATTAATACTTTTAGGATTCTGCTTAACCACAGTAATGTTAATAAAGTTTAACTAAGCCTGCTTTGTTTGTGCACATAGAAGTGGTTAAAATCTTGACAAAAGACAAAAAAGTATATAAAATGATAATGTTAAATTTTTTAAGGAGTAATATAATGACATACAAAATTGGAGAAAAGAAAGACGGCAAACTTATAGTAAATTTTGAGCTTAATGCCGCAGAATGGGAAACAGAGGTAGAAAAAGCATACCAAAAAAATAAGGGAAAATATAAATTAGATGGTTTCAGACAAGGCAAAATTCCAAGAAAAGTGTTAGAAAAAACTTATGGTGAATTTTTGTTTTATGAAGATGCATTAAATATAGTTTGTGACAACAGTTTTTTTGATTTTATTGAAAAAGAAAAAGATGTTCAAGCTGTTGCATACCCAGACATTTCAGTTAAAAAGTTAGACAAAACTGGCGTAGAGTTTGTTGCAACAATCACACTTCTTCCAGAAGTTGAGCTTGGTGCATACACAGGTCTAGACATTGAAAAAACAAAAGTTTCAGTAACTGAAAAAGAAGTAACAGAAAAGCTTAAAAACCTTCAAGAAAAGCAGGCAAGATTTGTAGATGTAACTGGCAGAGCAGCAAAAAATGGTGACCTTATAAACTTAGACTTTGCAGGCAGCGTAAATGGTACAGCGTTTGAAGGTGGCACAGCAAAAGATTATGAACTAGAGCTTGGCTCACATTCATTCATTGCAGGGTTTGAAGAGCAACTTGTTGGCATGAAAATTGATGAGGAAAAAGATGTAAATGTAACATTCCCAGAAACATATCATGTTAAAGAGCTTGCAGGAAAGCCAGCAGTTTTCGCTTGCAAACTTCTTAGCATTCGTGAAAAACAGATGCCAGAAATTGATGATAAATTTGCAGCTGACGTATCAGAGTTTTCAACCTTAGAAGAGCTCAAAAAAGACACAAAGGCAAAACTTACAGAAGAAAAACAGGCTGCTGCAGATAGAGAGCTAGAAAACAAACTTGTTGAAAAAGTTTGCGAAAATGCCAAGGTAGAAGTTCCAGAAGTCATGGTAACAACACAAATAAGTAGAGCAGTAGAAGACATGAAAAGAAGTCTTGCAGCACAGGGAATGAGTTATGAAATGTATCTAGCATACATGGGCATGACAGATGAAAAGTTCCGTGAGTCAAGAAAAGCAGACACAGAAAAACAAATCAAAACAAGTCTTGTGCTTGGTGAACTCGTAAAAAAAGAAGGAATCAAGGCTGAAGAAGCAGATATTGCTGCAAAAATTTCAGAACTTGCAGAAAAGATGAAAAAATCTGAAAAAGAGCTAAAAAAATCTATGAGCGAGTCACAAAAAGAAGTAATTGAAAATAATATTATTTCAGATAAGGTTATAAAACTTTTAAAAGAGAAGAATAATATAAAGTAGTTTAGGAGATTATATGAACGAGAAAGATATGCTAATCCCAATGGTAATAGAGCAAACAAATAGAGGAGAAAGGTCTTATGACATCTATTCAAGGCTTTTAGAGGATAGAATAATTTTTCTTGATGGAGAAATCACAGACCAAACTGCAAATGTAATAATAGCGCAGCTAATATATTTAGAGGGCAAAGACCCAGACAAAGATATCATGATGTATATCAATAGTCCGGGTGGAAGCGTAGTTGCAGGCATGGCAATTTATGACACCATGAATTATATTAGGTGTGATGTAAGCACAATTTGTGTTGGGCTAGCTGCAAGCATGGCAGCAATACTGCTCTCTAGCGGTGCAAAAGGAAAAAGGTTTGCATTGCCAAACTCAGAAGTAATGATACATCAGCCACTTGGAGGGTTCCAAGGTCAGGCAAGTGACATAAAAATTCATGCAGAGCACATGATGCGAACAAAAAAACTGATAAATAAAATTTTGTCAGACAACACAGGAGTTTCAATAGAAACCATAGAAAAAGATACAGATAGAGACAACTATATGTCAGCAGAAGAAGCGAAAAAATATGGTTTAATTGACAAAATTTTTGCAAAAAGAGGTTAATTAAAAACAAGATATACAAAAGATAATATCTTTTTGCATATCTTTGTTTTTTTAAGGAGAATTATGGAAGACAACCAAAACATAGGAATGCCACCAAGGGGAAGTTGTTCATTTTGTGGCAGGCCAAGAGGCGCATTTAAAGAAATAGTAGAAAATCCAACTGGCACTGTTGGCATTTGCAGTGATTGTATAAAAATCTGCAGAGAAATTCTGCAAACAGAAGAGCGAAAACGTCAAAAAGAGCATCTTCTTGCTTTGCCAAGCCCAGAAAAAATCAAAAAAGAGTTAGATGAATACATAATCGACCAAGACAAAGCAAAAGAAGTTTTGTCTGTTGCGGTATACAATCATTATAAGCGAATAAACTATATAATTGCCAAAAAGCAAAATCAAGAGCAAGAGTCAGATGGCAAAACAAAAACAAGACAGTTTGAAGATGTAGACCTAGAAAAGAGCAATGTGCTCATGCTTGGTCCAACTGGTTCAGGAAAAACATTAATTGCAAAAACACTAGCAAAAATATTGGATGTTCCATTTGCTTCAGCCGATGCCACAACCCTAACCGAGGCTGGCTATGTTGGTGATGATGTAGAAAACATATTGTTAAAGCTAATTCAAGCTGCAGATTTCGACATAAAAAAGGCAGAAAAGGGCATAATTTATATTGATGAGATAGACAAAATTGCCAGAAAAGGTGAAAATGTGTCAATAACCAGAGATGTTTCTGGTGAAGGCGTTCAGCAATCGCTGTTAAAAATCTTAGAGAGCACTGTTGCAAATGTCCCACCACAGGGTGGCAGAAAGCATCCAAATCAAGAGTGCATTCAAATAGATACCACAAACATTTTGTTCATTTTGGGTGGTGCATTCGTTGGGCTAGAAGACATAATCAGAAAAAGAACAGAAAACACCACACTTGGCTTTGGTGGAAATGTAAAAGCAAAAGACCAAATAAAACCAAGCGAGCTTTTAGAGAAAGTTGAACCACATGACCTTATAAAATTTGGCTTAATTCCAGAATTTATAGGAAGGGTTCCAATCACAGTAAACCTTAATGAGCTAGATGAAAAGGCGTTAAAGAAAATCCTAACTGAGCCAAAAAATGCGTTAGTTAAGCAATATAAAAAGCTTTTTGACATGGATGGAATCAAATTAGAGTTCACAAATGAGTCAATTTCATGCTTTGCCAAAAAGGCAATAGAGCTCAAAACTGGTGCAAGGGGACTCAGAACAATAATTGAATCAGCAATGCTCCCAGTAATGTATACTGCTCCAAGCAAAAAAGAAAGCATCAAAAAAATCATTATGGACATAGACAGTTCTAATGACACGCTTGTTGTTCCAACAATAATAGAAAAAGAGACAGTAGAAGAAGCTTCAGATATCGCATAGCCTGTTATTTTTGGAAATAAAGAATACTAGGTGTGGGCAAAATCCACTTGTCATTCTGAGCAGCCACTTTTGGTGTCGCCTGAAAAAACTTAACCAAAAGTCTTTGTCATTCTGAGCAGGGCACTTGTGCCCGTCGCCGAAGAATCTCTTAAAATCTAAATGCCATACAAAAAATCAATACGAGTTGTTTTTCATATTTAGTTAATTCGTATTGATTTTTTTTTGCACGAATGATATTATATTTTTATAAGGTAAATAGAGTATGAATATAATAAAAACCGCCACCTTTTTAAAATCAGTGAGTGATTTTACGGGCTATAAAGGGTTTAATGTTCCAGAAATCATAATTGTTGGCAGAAGCAATGTTGGAAAATCCAGCATAATCAATATGCTTGCAAACAATAAAAAGCTTGCAAAAGTGTCAGCAACACAGGGCAAAACCAAACTTGCCAATTTTTTCATGTTCAACAATGAGTTTGTTTTGGTGGATCTCCCAGGTTATGGCTATGCAGAGGCGGGAAAGTCAGAGCAAAATAGGTGGAAAAACATGATGGATGGCTATTTTAAGGTCAGCAAAAACCTAAAAATGGCAATACTTCTCGTAGACATTCGTCATAAGCCAACAGAGCAAGACATAGAAATGTTAGAATACTTTGTTTTTAATGGAATTGCGGTAACAGTTGTTGCAACAAAATATGACAAAATAAAGCGAAGTGAAAAGATGCAAAAACTCAGTTGTATTGCAAATACGTTTAATATGGGAACGGGCAACATAGTTTTAACGAGTTCAGAGAGTAGTTTTGGCAAACAAGAATTAATAGATAGAATATATCAGTTTATATAGGGAGAAATCATGAAAATTTATGCAATAAGCGATTTGCATTTAAGCTTTGCGTGCAATAAGCCAATGGACATTTTTGGTGGAAATTGGGAGGGTTACACAGACAAAATCAAGGCAAATTGGCAGGCAAAGGTAAAGGAAGAAGATATAGTGCTAATTGCTGGTGATATCAGCTGGGCAATGAAGTTAGATGAGGTCCATGAAGATTTAGCATGGATAGACAAGCTTAACGGCACAAAAATAATAATTAAGGGCAACCATGAATATTGGTGGAATTCCATTTCAGCAGTAAGAAGCATACTTCCGCCAAGCATAAAAGCCATACAAAATGACGCAATAAAAATAGGAAACTTTGTGTTTTGTGGCACAAGAGGCTGGGTGGTTCCAGAGCCAAATAAAATGCTATCAGAAGAAGATGAAAAAATTTATAAAAGAGAGCTAGAAAGGCTAAAATTAACCTTAACTTATGCCGATAGCTTAAGGGAAGAGGGCGATAAGCTCATATTAATGATGCATTTTCCACCATATAACTTGCAAAAGCAAGACAATGAAATCACAAGCCTAATAGAAAGCTATGGCGTAAATAAAGTAGTTTTTGGACACCTTCATGGCTACACAAAGTGTGACAAGCTCACAGAAAAAAATGGAGTAAAATATTATTTTACGTCATGCGACCACATAAACAACGACCCCGTGCTGTTATATGAGTAAAATTCTAACAAAATATATAAAAAAGCAGGTATAATGCCTGTTTTTCTTTTTGCAATAAAATAAATGTAAGCCTAAAAAATCAGGCAAAATTCGTTAAAACCCCTCAAAAAGGGCAGTTATTAACAAAAATGTTAATAACTTTGTTAAAAAAGTGGTCAAAAGTGGTTAAAATCTATTGCAATTTGCCATTCATTTCAATATAATATATTTATAAACTTATAAAGGAGGAGTACCTATGCTCATTGGAACCTATCGTCATAGTTTAGATGCAAAGAAGCGTATGCGTATGCCTTCAAAGTTTAAAACAGTGCTCGGAAATGATTTTATAATCACAAAGGGCACGGCAAACAATTTGTTTGTTTTTGCAAAATCAGAATTTGACATTTTGTATAACAAACTAACAAGTTTGCCACTTTTTGATGAAGAGGCACAAAAACCAATCAGAAAGTTTCTTGCATCAGCCTATGACACAGAGGAAGATCCTCAGGGAAGGGTTTTGCTTCCAAAAGAGCTCGTAGCCTATGCAGAAATAACAAAAAACATTGTGCTAATTGGCGTTGGAAATCGTGTAGAGATATGGGCAGAAGAGGTTTGGGATAAAACAAACGCAGAAACAAAAACAGATTTCAGTGTTCTAGGAAAGCTTGGAGTATAAAATGACAGAATTTTTGCATATTCCAGTGTTAAAAGAGCAAACAATTAGCCTGTTAAATGTCAGAGACGGAAAAACATACATAGATTGCACACTCGGAGCGGGTGGGCATTCATCAGAAATATTAAAAAGTGCAAAAATTAAGCAGTTAATAGGAATAGACCAAGATGAAGAAGCACTTGCCGCCGCAAAAATAAATTTAGCAGAGCATAAAAATGTAACGTTTGTCCATGGAAATTTCAGAGACATAGACCAAATCTTAAATAATCAAAAAATAAGTTTGGTTGACGGAATTTTGGCTGATATCGGCGTCAGTTCCTATCAAATAGATAATGCTGAAAGAGGTTTTTCGTTCAGACAAAACGCAAGGCTAGACATGAGAATGGACGTTTCTCAAAATTTCTCAGCCTATGAACTGGTAAATGAATATTCAGAGGAAGACTTAACACGAATAATCCGTGATTATGGCGAAGAAAAGTTTGCAAAAAGCATAGCAAGACACATAGTTAAGGCAAGGGAAGTTAAAAGTGTAGAAACCACAAATGAATTAGCAGACATAATACTAAGCTCAGTCCCACGCTATCGTGGTCAAGATGGCAGAAGCAATGTTCAAAGAACATTCCAAGCCATAAGAATAGAAGTAAATCACGAACTAGATGCACTTTCAGAGTTCATAGACAGTGCGGTTAAAAGGCTACATGTTGGTGGAAGGCTAGCAATAATATCGTTCCATTCGCTAGAAGATAGAATAGTAAAGCAAAAATTCAAAGAATATTCCACAGGTTGCATTTGTCCACCAGATTTTCCAATCTGTGTGTGTGGACACAAAGCACAAACAAAACTCATCACCAAACACCCCGTTGTTGCCGAAGAAAATGAATTAAAGCAAAATTCAAGGTCAGCAAGTGCAAAACTAAGGGTGCTAGAAAAAATATAAAGAATCACTAAGGAGAAAGTTGTATGACAAATGAAAACCAGTTTTCAAGGTCAGGTTCAACCATAGAAACGCAGAGAGAAACTGCTGGTCAAAACTATAGTGCGCCAAGCACCTATATTTCTCCTGAGCAGAAAATCAATCAAACCTATGATTATTCAGATGATTATTCTGTTGCACAAAATTTCACTGAAGAAACAGGCTATCAGGCAAATAGTGGCACACAAATGGTGCAAGAGCAAGAAGCCCAAACAGATTATAACAGAATATATGCTCCAGTAATCACCAAAAGAGTAGAAGAAAAGCCAATAGAAACAGTAACGCTCACAAAAACAAGGCAAGTCATTCACTTAACAGGCAGGTTAAAAATGGCAATGGCAATGTTCATGGTAATCATGGCATCACTAATTGCAATAATCGCATTCAATTTTTCAGCTGCCGGCAGAATAAACGGCTCACTTTCAGCAAAACAAGCAAGAATAAATGAGCTTCAGCTAAGCATAACCGAGCTAACAGACAAATATAATTTAGTAAGCAGTGATGGTTATCTTCAAGACTTTGCAGAAAATGCAAACTTTGTAGTGGCAGACGAATCAAACACAGTTGTAATTACATTAAATGAAATGTATGAAAGAGAAACAGTCCAAGAAGTTCCATCAAACTGGTTTAATGATGTTTGTGAATTCTTTTCTAAGCTTTTTGGTTAGGTTCTAGTCTAGGCTTCCAAACAAATACAAAAGATTTTGTAGATGTTTGGAGCGGAAATGGCAATAAAATATAGTTCATATTCATTAACAAAAAGGTTACTTGCACTCACAGTGCTTGTAGCCTTTTTTGCGTGCATGATAATTTTTCGTCTTTTTTATTTGCAAATAATTGGTGGCTACAGCCTTGTAAAAGAGGGTCTAACAGAGTGGCTTCGTGACTTGCCGCTAATTGCAAATAGGGGTGAAATAACTGACAGGAATGGCGTTGTGCTCGCTTCAAGCCACACAACCTATGATGTGTATATTCGTCCTGCAGACATAGAGGATAGCGAGGCAGTAGCAAAGCTTTTGTCAGATGTGTTAAAGCTAGATTATGAAGAAACATTAGAAAAAGTAAGCAAAAAGGGCTTAAGCGAAATCAAAATAGCCACCGACATAGAAAAATCAGATGTTCAAGAAATTTTAAAAGACTTCAAGTCAGGAATATTCTTCACAACCGACACTGTAAGAAATTATAGCTATGATTCGTTGCTGTGCCAAATCTTAGGTTTTGTAAGCTCAGATAATTCAGGACAATCTGGACTAGAGGCGTTCTATAACACATATCTTGCGGGCACAGACGGCGTAAGCTTGGTAGAAGCAGACCTAAAGGGTTCAACCCTAAACAGTTCGCTCACATACTATGAAAATCCAATTAACGGCTTAAATTTAAAGCTTACAATAGATTTCAAAATTCAATATGAGGTTGAAAAAATACTTGCCAGAGCCATGTCAGAAACCGGTGCAAAATCAGTTTCAGCATTAGTAACAGACCCTAAAACGGGTGAAATTTTGGCAATATCAACCTTGCCATCCTATGATCTTAACAACATTCCAAGAGATGATATGTCGCTACTAAACAAACTTTCAAGGGCATCCACAATAGTTGATACCTACGAGCCAGGTTCAACATTTAAGGCAATAGTAACCGCAATAGCCCTAGAAGAGGGCTTAACAAGTGAGCATAACTATTTCTATTGCCCAGGCTATCGTATAATAAATGGTGTTCAAATAAATTGTGCAAGACGCAGCGGTCATGGAAGCCAGTCGCTAGAGCAAGGTTTAATGAACAGTTGCAACTGTGTGTTTATGGATCTAATTGCAAGAATTGGCACAAAAAAGTTTTATAGTTATTTAGATGAAATGGGATTCACAAGTTCACTTGGCATAGATTTCCCAGGTGAAACCTCAGCGGTGTTAATGCCAATAAACTCAGTCACAGCACCAGACCTTGCCAGAATGGGTTTTGGACAAACCATAGCAATAACTGCGCTTCAAATGACGGCGGGCTTCAATGCAGTAATCAATGGTGGAAACATGCTGCAACCATATTTGCTTAAAACCATTTCAACAGAAACTGGAAAACAGGTATATAACAGGGGAACAACAACCATATCAAAATTATTTAGTGAAAACACAAGCAAATCAATGAGAAAGATGCTTTTTTCAGTAGTAGATAAAGGTGGCGGAAAATACGCAAAATTAGATGGCTATCAAATTGGCGGAAAAACAGGAACAGCACAAAAATATGAAAATGGAGCAATAGCCAAAGGAAAATATGTTGCATCATTCATAGGTTTTGCACCATATGATGATCCACAATATTCAGTTTATGTTGTAATTGATGAGCCACAGGGTGCATATTATGGAGGCGTCGTTGCGGCACCAATCGCAAAAGATATTTTTGCAAAAATATTCAGCATAAGAGAGCAGCAAAAAGATGATAGCTACTTAGAAGAAGAAAAGACAATAGAGCTTCCAACATTCATTGGAATGACACTTTCAGAGGCAGGCTCAGAAATAGCCAAGCTTGGTTTGCAATATTTGGTTCAAGGTGATGGAGATTATGTCACTGGACAAATAGCCGCCCCAGGAACAATGGTTGGCAAAAATGACATTGTCTTGCTTATATTTTAGTGGAGTAAAAAATGAAATTATATTCTTTAATCAAAAACTTAAATTGCAGAGTTCTAGGCAACACAGTGCTTGAAATCAGTGGGCTATATCATCAAGACACCGAGGTCAAAGAGGGTGGACTATTCTTCTGTTTAAGGGGAACAAAGGTAGACGGAACAAATTTTGTAAAGAGTGCAATAGCCAATGGAGCGGTTGCGGTAGTGAGTGAAACAGAGCTTTCGCTTTCGCTTGGGGTCACGCAAATAATAGTAAAAAATGCCAGAGAGTTCATGAGCATTCTCTCTTGCAGATTTTTTGGAAACCCTGCCGACAAACTCAAAATCATTGGCGTAACAGGCACCAATGGAAAAACAACAATCACAAACTTAATTGCAAATTCATTAGAGTTTTTGGGTCAAAGGTGTGCCATCATTGGCACAAGTGGCGTCATAATAAACGGAAAAATATATGATAGCGGAATGACCACTCCAGACCCAATAGAGCTTCAAAAATACTTCAGCAAAATTGTCAAAAGCAAAATAGAATATGTTTGCATGGAGGTCTCAGCACACGCAATAGACCTTTCAAAAATTGCAGGATTCAGGTTCAGTCAGGTCATCTTCACAAACCTAACAGAAGACCATTTAGATTATTTTAAAACCATGGAAAAATACTATTTGGCAAAGGCAAAACTTTTCACAAAAAAATATACAGATTTTGCAATAATAAACACTGATGATGAATATGGAAAAAGACTCTATAATAGTATAAATTTAACAAAACTTTCATACGCTATAAATAACAGCTCAGACCTCACAGCAAAAAATATTAATAGCTCAAACAATGGTCAAAACTTTGTTGCTGGCGAAAATGAATATAACATTTCGCTTCTTGGCAGGTTCAATATATACAATTCGCTTGCGGCAATATTGTCATTAAAGTCACTTGGCTTTAGTGATGAAGAAGTTACAAGAGCAATAAAAAATTTGCAGCCAGTCAGTGGCAGGTTCAACACATACATAATAAATGATGTCATAGTGGTCATAGATTATGCCCACACTCCAGATGGCTTAAAGAACGTGCTTTTGTCATGCAGAGAGCTTGCGGGAAGCAAAAAGGTAATATCAGTGTTTGGGTGTGGAGGAAACCGAGAAACGCAAAAACGACAAATTATGGGTGAAATTTCATCAAAAAACGCTGATTTAACGATAATTACGAGTGATAATCCAAGATATGAGTCAAGAGAAAAAATCGCAAAAGACATAGAAAAGGGCATAGATGGTGGAAGTTATCAAATTGTCTTAGAGCGAAGTGAAGCCATAAAAAGTGCATTAATGTTTGCAAGAAGTGGCGATGTAGTGCTTATTGCGGGCAAAGGTTCAGAACCATATATAGATGAAAACGGAATCAAAATTCCATATAGTGATAAAGCAGAAATTGAAAAATATAGGAGATAAAAATGAACGAATATGTATATTTAGTTGAGTGTTTTGTTTGGGGATTTTTAGTAACATTAATAGTATCTCCATTTGTCATTTCGCTAATAAAAAGAGAAAAGGTAAAACAGGTCATACTAACATATGTAGAGGAGCATAAGGGAAAAGCCGGAACCCCAACCATGGGAGGAATAATATTTTTAATTTCCATTTCGCTAGTTTCCTTAATTGTTTTAAGAGATTCATCAAGCCTTGCAAAAATGACAATATACATATTCATAGCATACGGAATCGTAGGATTTTTAGATGACTTTTTAAAGTTTAAGTTCAACAGAAACTTAGGGCTCAGGGCATATCAAAAAATAATTTTCCAGCTTGCAATTTCGCTACTTATAGGTTTTTATGTTTATTACAACACATCGCTTGGTGGAGAGCTCGTGTTGCCGTTCTCTAAAAAGATAATAAACATTGGTTGGGGAATAATCCCGCTAGTAAGTTTAATCTATCTTGCAACAACAAACTCAGTCAATCTCACAGATGGCTTAGATGGGCTTGCAGGATCAACCACATTTGGCTATATGCTTTCACTAATAAGCTTAATTTTGGTGCTAATGGGAACAGCTCTTGGTGGAAGCAATGAAACCTATATTTCAGAGATCCAAAATCTCAGCACAGTCGGTGCAGTAACAATGGGAGCAATGTTGTGCTTTTTGGCATTTAACTGTTTTCCAGCAAAAATATTTATGGGAGACACTGGTTCGCTTGCGTTAGGTAGTCTTGTTGCAAGCATTGCAGTATTTTCAAAAACAAGCCTATATATTCCAATTTTAGGAATCATGTTTGTGCTCAGCAGCGTGTCAGTAATCATGCAAGTTGCATACTATAAACTAACAAAAAAGAGGATATTTTTAATGGCGCCACTTCATCATCACTTTCAAAAAAAAGGTGTTCATGAAGTCAGAATCACAATGTGTTACACACTTGCCACAGTGCTTATTGGTGCCGCAGTAATAATCATAAATATCCTGTTTTAAGGAGGTTTATGAAAGCATTAATACTTGGAAGTGGACTTAGTGGAAAGAGTGCATATCAGTTTTTAAAGAGTGCTGGCTATGAGGTCAGCTTTGCAACGGAAGAAGATATAAATGATGGCAGCAAAATTGGAAAAAACCAATATACGGACAGACTGTTAAATGGTCTGTCCTTTATTGTGAATAGTCCAGGAATAAATCCAGAGTGCAAACTTTGTGAAGAGGCACAAAGCCGAAAAATAAAAATAATAGGAGAGCTAGAGCTTGGGTTAGGCAAAACTCAAGGAGACATTATTGCGGTCACAGGAACAAACGGAAAGACCACAACTGTGTCGCTCATAAACTTTTTACTTCTTGGCGAAAACCGCAGAACATATCTTGGAGGAAACATTGGCACGCCAGTCACAAGCTTTGCAAGTTGCACAAAAAAAGAAGATATTGTGGTGCTAGAATGTTCAAGTTATCAGCTAGAAAACATATCAAAAATTCATGCACATATTGCCATGATTTTAAACATAACTCCAGATCATTTAACAAGGCATAAAACCATGGATAACTATATGTTATCAAAATATAACATATGTAAAAATCAAACAAAAGACGACTATTTGTTAATCAATGCAGACAGTGAGTTGTTAATGAAATATCCGCCAAAAACAGACGCAAAAATATATTACTTCAGCACAAAACGCAAGGTTACAGGTTGTTATATAAAAAGTGGTTGCATATACTTTAATGACAATCAAAAACAAAAAAAGCTGATCTCGCTAAGTGGCATAAAACTTCTTGGTGAACACAATTTGTCCAACATACTTGCAAGCTGTTTGGCGGTATATTTAGAAACAGGCAACACAAACATATTAAAGCGAGTTTCAAATTTTCAGGGTGTTGAACATAGAAATGAATATGTTCAAACAATAAGGGGTGTTGCGTTTTATAACGACAGCAAGGCAACAAACATTGCAAGCACACTAGTCGCCTTAAAAAGCTTTAAATGCAAAATAAATTTAATTTTGGGTGGAAGCGAAAAAGGCTACGATTTTGATGAATTATACGCAAATTTAACCCCAAATGTAGCAAATATTGCAGTTTTTGGACAAACGAAACCCAAAATATTATATGCTGCAAAAAAGTATAACTATGAAAATATTTATTCATGTGACACATTAAAAGCCTGCACAAAGTTGTTATTTAATTTGGCAAAGAGTGGTGAAATAATTTTGCTTTCGCCAGCCTGTGCAAGTTTTGACCACTTTAAAAATTATGAAGAAAGGGGATCAGTTTTCAAAAAGATTGTCGGGGAGATAGCACAAAATGAAACTGATAGCTCTGAGACAAACAAAGAAACATAAATTTAATTTAGCACTATTTTTGCTAATGATATTTTTGTCTGCAATAGGTTGTTTATTTGTTTATAGTGCAAGCAGCTATGGTGCAAAAATCACATATGGTGATGAATGTTTTTTCTTAAAAAAGCAACTAATGGGAGTTGCAGTTGGGCTTGTGTGCTATGTATTTTTTTCGCTGCTAAATTATCACTTTTTAAAAAAAGTTGGTTGGTATCTTTTTGCAATTTCAGTAGTTTTGCTCGCACTAGTTTTTGTTCCAGGAATAGGTCTCACAAACTATGGTGCAACAAGGTGGATAAACTTAAGATTCATAACTTTTCAGCCTTCAGAAATTGCAAAGTTTTCATTCATAATTTTGTCTGCAAATTTGCTTGCAAAGTCAGCAGAAAAGGTCAAGTCGTTTAAGGGAATTTTGCCAATACTTTTAATTGGAGCAACATATTGCGTGCTAATAATTTTAGAGCCAAACATGTCAATAACAATTTGCATGGCGCTATTGGTTGTGGTAATGCTTTTAATGGGCGGAGCAAAATTCAAACACTTTGCAATGCTCTCTGTGCCTGCAGCAATAATGGTTGTGGTGCTAATATTAATTGAGCCCTACAGGTTAAAAAGGCTCATAGCATTCATAGATCCTTTTGCAGCAAAACAAGATGAGGGCTTTCAGCTTGTGCAATCGCTCTTAGGCATATCGCTTGGCGGAATGTTCGGTTCAGGAATATTTAACTCACGTCAAAAATATTTATTTTTGCCATTTTCAGAATCAGATTTTATCTTTTCCATAATTGCAGAAGAAACTGGTTTTGCAGGTGCAATGTTTTTAATAATTGTGTTTGTTCTTTTGTTTTTGTGCATCATGAAAGTTGCAAGGCATTCGCCAGACAAATTTGGATTTTTGCTGGCAGCAGGCATAGGCTCTTTAATAATCATTCAGGTCATGCTAAATATTGCGGTGGTCACTGGGCTTGTGCCTCCAACAGGCTTGCCTTTGCCATTCATTAGCAGTGGAAGCACATCGCTAATGGTTTTCATGGGTGCACTTGGCATAGTTCAAAACATTCATAAAAATTCAATAAATAGTGTTACATTTTCTGAAAAATGAATATTTTGTAATAGTAGGTGTTTATGAAATATATAGTAAATGGTGGTAATAAATTATTTGGAAGAATCTCAGTAGATGCAGCAAAAAATTCAATACTTCCAGTTATTGCAGCAACAATAATGTGTGATGAAGAGTGTGTAATAAAAGACATCCCGCTATATTTAGATGTAATAGAAATGTCTGCAATTCTGGAAAAGCTTGGAAAAAAGGTAGAGGTGCAAAATGGAAATTTAGTAATTTCCGGAGAAATCAGAAGCACATCCGTCATCATGGCAGAAACCAAAACACTCAGGTCAAGCATTTTCATGATGGGTTCAATTCTGTCAAAATATAGAAAGGCAATTTTCACATATCCAGGTGGCTGTGACATTGGCAAAAGGCCAATAGACATTCACCTAGAGGGTCTCAGCAAACTTGGAGTAAAGTTCACTTATGCCAATGACCTAATTTATTGTGATGCAGATAAAATGAAAGGCAATGAAATAGAACTTAACTTTCCAAGTGTTGGGGCAACAGAAAATTTAATGATGGCAAGCACATTAATTGATGGTGAAATCACAGTCATAAAAAATTGTGCAAGAGAGCCCGAGATAGTGGATCTAGCGAACTTCATAAATTCCATGGGCGGAAAGGTATATGGCGCAGGCTATGAAACCATCGTAATTTTTGGTGTAAAAAAACTTCATGGAACAGAATATAAGTGCATAATGGACAGAATCGCAACAGGAACCTATTTAATTGCGGGTGCAATGTGTGGTGGAAGAATAGAGCTCACGGGCACAAATCCAAACTATTTGTTGCCATTAATTGTATTTTTGCGAAATTCTGGTTGCAAGATAGATTTGTTTAGTGATAAAATAATATTAGAAAATTTTACAAGGCAAAAATCAATAGGCAAAATAGAAACCGAGACCTATCCAGGTTTTCCAACAGACTTGCAGTCGCCAGTGCTAGTAATGCAAACCATATCAAAGGGAACCTCAATTGTGCATGAAACGGTTTTTGAAGCAAGGTTTAAGGTTGTTTCAGAGCTTTTAAAGATGGGTGCAAAAATCAATGTTAGTGAAAGGTATGCAACAATAGTAGGTGTGCCAAAGTTAAGGCCAGCAAACGTAACTTGTCCAGACCTAAGAGGAGGAGCAGGTTTAGTGCTTGCAGCACTTGCGGCAAAGGGCAGGTCTGAGGTAGCTGAAATTTTCCATGTAGAGAGGGGTTATTATAATTTAGAAACCAACCTAAAGGCTCTCGGTGCAAATATAGAAAAAAGCGAATAGCAAAATTTTTGCAAAACAAAGGAAGTTATGAGATATACACTTAGTGAATTTACAAATTTTTTAAATACAGTAAGGCTTGCAGAGTATAGAGAAAAATATTCACAAATAAAAATTGTAGAAATGGACTTGCCAAAAAACATTCAGGCAATAAAAGCAATATATGAAGTTTATTGGAATAAAGATAATAACAAACCCGCTATCGTTTGACAAGTTTTATGAATATTATTATAAAAGCTGTGAAGACAAAATTAATGAGTTTTGGGATAAGTCAGGCTTTGGCAAAGATTGCGATTGTTTCCAAAAAGGTTTAAAGGCAAGAATATATCGCACTTGGGCATCGCTCATAACTCAAATTCATGCTGGCTATGTTGCAGAATCAGTGTTTGGTGAAGGCAGCATAGAAATGGGTGCAGAGCTTGATTATAAAAATGTTGACATACTTGCAAAATATAAAGGTCAAGAAATAAAAATCCAAATCAAGAAAGAATCGCATCGTCCAGAAATTGCAAGAATGTATAATAACTCTGATGATATAAAAAATGAAATTTTCAATATATGGTATGTTGTGCCAACGCCACAAGATTATGAAAATCCATTTTATAAAATCAAAGCAAAAGAAGGTCAATATCGTGATTCAGTAAAGCCATTTTTAAAATATAATAAAAATGGAACATTAGATAGACTAAGCAATGGTTTTGTAATTTTCACAACAAAAGAGTTTGAAATAATAAAACAAAATATAGATAGTTTATAAAAATCAAAGATGAAAATTTTTTCATCTTTTTTTTGGCAAAAAATTATTCAACTTGTTATATTCTTGTCATAAACTTGTTATAAAAATGTTATAAAGATGTTATAAACTTGTTATAAAAATGTTATAAAGATGTTATATTCTTGTTATAAAAATGTTATAAAAATGTCATAAACTTGTTATATTTTTGTCACAAAGTTGTTGTAAAGTTGTTATAAAAATGTTATATTGATATTATAAAAAATGAGGAAAAATATGGATTGGGCAAAAAGAGTATATAAGCTTAGAAGCTTGTTGTGTTTAAGTCAAGAAGAGTTCGGCAAGATAATAAGTGTGTCATACAACACAATAAATAGGTGGGAAAATGGGCATAATATTCCTGCTGCAAAAATGAAGCGAAAAATTAATCAGCTTATAAATAATAATGGCTTGGAGGTAAATTTTTATGACTGCTAGGCAAAACCTTATTTATATTGGAGACAATGCCAAGGTCATGGAAAGCCCAGAATTTAAGGATTATGTTAACAGTGTAGATTTAATATACATAGACCCTCCATATAACACAAAAGGCAAGTTGTGTTATGATGATAAAAATAAGTCTTGGAAAGAAGATTTTTTAAAGAGAATAAGATTAGCTCACTCGTTATTAAGCGATAGTGGAGTAATGTTTATAAGTATTGATGATAAAGAGCTTGTTTCGGTATTAACCTCATGTTATGAGGTTTTTGGGCACAAAAATTTTGGTGGAATGTTTATAACAAAACAGGCAATAAGAAGCAATTCTAGTCAAATAAACATAATTCATGAATATGTGGTTTGTTTTTGCAAAAACAAAAAGTTTGCGCCAAAATTTTATATAAAAAGGATAATTAACCCAGATGAAGCGCCTGCAATAAAGTCAATAATATCTCAAATAAAAAGGGTTTTTAACAAGTCAGGAAAGGAAGAAGCAAAAAAGGTTTTAGCTCAAAAAATTAAGGAATATTCTGAAAAATATAATGATTCATGGATTGTAAATTATAACAATGTAAGTGATGACGGAAGAATATATTTTTCAAAAGACTTGTCCACTCCAGCAAAGCCAAGAGAAGTTAATATAAAATCAATAAACCTTCATCTTGATCCACTAAAAACAAGGGGATGGGTTTCAGATAAAAAATTTATAGAGCTTTATAATAGTGGCAGACTTTGCTTTAAAGATAAAAGACCATATGAAATTGAGTATATTGAAGAGGCAACAAATAACATAACTTCAATCTTAGATTTTTATTCAAGATACGGAACAAACGACTTAAAAAGGCTTGGGCTATATGACTTGTTTGACACTCCAAAGCCTGTTGAACTAATAAAGTTTTTAATTCGTGCGTGCCTGCATCAAGATGGCTTGGTTTTAGATTTTTATGCTGGCAGTGGAACAACCGCTCAGGCTGTTTATGAAATAAATAAAGATGATAATATGAATCATAACTATGTTTTAATACAGTTAGATGAGCCATTAAATATAAAGTCTGCTGCATATAAAAAGGCTATTGAATTGGGAATTAAAGATCCAAAAGTTAGTGATTTAATGATTTGTAGAATTGATCGTTATTTAGCTTTAGAAAAAAAAGAGAAAGATTATAATATTATAAAATTTAACTAAAATGCGTGATTTTTGCACATTTTGATGCAAAAGTTATGTTATTTTAAATGGATTTTGCGTTATTTTGTTTGTAAGTGAAATTTAATAATGCTAAAATAAAATTATAAAATTGGAGTAAACAAATGACTAAGAGAGTAAAACTTTGGATAATACTTGGCGTTGTCTGTGCGTTAATTTTTACGCTAGGCATGGTTTTTGGTTTGGCTTTTAGACTAAAAAAAGTTGATGTTGAATTTTTGGCGAGAAGGCCAGAAAACTCAACAAAGCTTGAAATTAATATTGCCGAAAAAGTGAAAGAAGATGGCGAATTTAAGTTTGGCAAAAACCTAATGTTTTCAAAGTTTGATGAAAATATTTCAAAGATTGAAAGAAACAATCCTTATGTTAAAGTAAATTATGTGCGAAGATATTATCCTAACATTTTAAGAATATACATTTCAGAGCGTATTCCAGAGTTTAGAATGAGGGATGCAAACAATGCAGAGCTTTGGTATATATTAGATAGCGAATTTAAAATTCTTGATGCAGTTTATGATATTGAACTTAGCGAATTTTTTGCCACCACCATAGAAATTGACCCAGATAGCATAAGCATTTCTGGAACAAATGGCAAGGCGGCAGATGTTGGTGACTTTATTTCTTTTTCAAATAATTATGATAAATATTTAAAGCAAATTAGTGATGGAATTTATGGCAGAAACAAAGATTCTGCCACAGCACATAGCATTGCAATTTCAAGGGCAGAGAATGGAACGCTAAGTTTTGTAATTACCATGAGAAACAAAACATTGCCAGATGGAAAGGGTTGCAAAATATTTTTTGCTGGAACAGAAGACTTGGTTAAAAAGGCAAATGTTGGCGTAACGGCTTATGAACAAGAAACCACAAAAGACCCAAATTTAAACACGCCAGACAACACAATTATTATTAGAAAAATAAATGGAGAATATGTTGGTTTGTTGAATGAAAAGCAAGACTAAGACAAAAGTCTTGCTTTTTTTATAAATAAGCCGAAAAAGTTTAGCACAAAATAAAGTTAACGGCATTTTTTTGTTTGACAGCAGTTTTGAAAAAGTCATATACTTTATTTAATAATAGGAGTATTATCGTAAGGTGAGAGAACAGGTTGCAATAATAGATATTGGTTCATCGGCAATCGTCACACTCCTCGGAGAAGTGGGGGTTAACGGCACATTAAACATCATCAGCAAAGGTGAAGTTTCATATGCTGGCTTTCAGAATGCAGAATTTTTGGAACCAGAAAACCTAAAGTTTGCGATTGCTTCTTGCATATCAAATGCAGAGGGCTTGGTTGACGCCAAAATTTCAGAAATTTATGTTGGTGTTCCAGGAGAGTTTTCTGCAGTTGTAACCAAAAATGTTAGCTTAAGCTTTGCAAAACAAAAAAGGGTTTCAGAGCTTGACGTTAACAACATTTTAAGAACTGGCAACACCTTTCAAAATGAAGTTGGCTATAGCCTAGTTGGTCAGAGTGCAATATATTATAGCGTTGATGACGCACAAAAATATATTAATCCAGTTGGTCAAAAAGCAAGAAAAGTTACTGGCTTTATATCATATATGCTTGCAACCAAATATTACATAAAATTATTAAAATCCATATTTTCTGAGCTAAAAATCAGCATTAAAGGCTTTGTTTCTGCGGTTTTTGCTGAAGGACTATATTTGTTTGACCCAAGCGTTAGAGACAAATATGTGCTGTTTGTTGACATTGGATATATCACCACAAATGTGGCACTTGTTAGGGGAAATGGACTTTTGTTTTTAAGCAGCTTTTCAATGGGCGGAGGTTATATTTCATCAGACCTTTCACAGTGTTTGAGAATTCCGTTTAGTGAAGCTGAAAGACTTAAAAATAAAGTTGTGCTTGCTTGGCAACCAGCTCAATGCGACACATATATTGTTGAGGGTGGCGAAACAATGTCAACCTATGCAGCAAAAGCCACAAACGAAATTGTGACAGACAGAGTTGAGCTTATTGCAGACTATATTCAAAAATGTTTAGACCTTTGTGTCTTTGATCTTCCAGACTTTTTGCCAGTGTATATTACAGGTGGAGGCTTTGGAGGAGTTAGGGGCATAAGAAATGTTTTATCTAAAAAATTAAAAAGACAAGTGCTGAGAGCAAATCCAAAAACACTGCAAGCAGCCAGACCATATAATTCTTCAGAAGAGGGACTTCTTAATTTGGCATTAAACTTCCCAGAACTTCTGGATAAAGTGATAATAAAAGTATAAAGGGGAAAATTTTATGGAAATTAACAACATTACACCAATTTGCAAAATTTTAGTTGTTGGCGTTGGCGGAGGCGGATGCAATGCAGTGAACAGAATGATTGCATCTGGGCTTAAAAGTGCGTCATTTATTGCAGCAAACACAGACAAACAGGCGTTGATGCTTAGCAAGGCAAATGTTCAGATTCAGCTTGGTGAGAAACTAACCAAGGGTCTTGGTGCTGGTGCTGACCCAGAAATTGGAAGAAAGGCAGCAGAGGAAAGCAAAGCACAAATCAGTGAAAGACTTAGAGGCACAGACCTTGTGTTTATTACAGCAGGCATGGGCGGCGGAACTGGAACTGGTGCAGCTCCTGTTATAGCCAGCATTGCAAAAGAAATGGGAATTCTTACCATTGCAGTTGTAACAAAGCCTTTTGCTTTTGAAGGAAAAACCAGACTTGCAAATGCAGAGCTTGGTATTAAGAGCCTTGCAAAATGCGTTGACACTTTGGTTGTCATTCCAAATGACAGACTTTTATCTATTGCTCCTAAGGGAACAAGCATTGTTGATGCTTTTAAATATGCTGACGAAGTTTTAAGACAAGGTATTCAGGGTATTTCAGACCTTATTGCAACACCATCACTCATTAACCTTGATTTTGCAGATGTGAGAACCGTTATGAAAAATAGAGGTCTTGCACACATGGGAATTGGTGAAGGCAAAGGCGATAAGAGAAATGAAATGGCTGTTCGCTCAGCTATTGCAAGCCCACTTTTGGAAACCTCAATTAACGGCGCAAAAGCAGTTATTATTAACGTTAAGGGTGGATTTGACCTTACACTTGAAGAGGTTAATGAAGCAGTTAACATGGTTAAGGATGTTGTTTCGCCAGATGCAAACACAATTTTTGGTGCAACTATTGACGAAAATTATAATGAGAGAATGATAGTGACTATTGTTGCTACTGGCTTTGAAGGAAGCAGGTTTGAAAATGCAACAGCAAGGGCTGCTGGAAGACCAAATCCGCTTATGGGTCAGCAACAAGCAAGGGTTCCACTTCCTAGTGATAGCGGCAATTTTGACAAGGCAAGATTTAATGATTTTGTTACTGGAAAGCCAACCACACCTTCACTTTTTGATAAGGGATATGGTGCTGTAAGGCCAATGCAACCACAGGGTTCTCCAATGCCTAATGGGGCTTATCCAAGAAGAGATGAAACCACAAATATGGACTTGTGGAATAGATTAAATTCTGGAATGCCAGCTTCTCAAAATCCTAATGCTATGGGAAATATGAACCAGCAAAGAAACTATCCTGAAGCAGAATATGATAGAAAATATGGAATTAATCCTAATGCTGAGGCAAACCAATATGGCTATGGCTCAGTTCAAAATTCTCAGGGTGCTCCAGAAGACCAGATTAATATGATTAAGCAGGCTATTTATGGTGAAAACCAAACTGCAAACAGACCTGAAGCAATTAAGCCAAACATTCCTGTTCAAAATCAGGGAGTTCAAGGTTCAGTTCATATTGATGACCCAGAAGTTCCTCCATTTTTAAGACGTAAATTTGGTAAATAAAAATATTAAAAAATGAGACAAAAGCTTAAAATTTATGAGTTTTTGTCTCTTTTTTATAGGTTTTTGCAGTTTTTTCAATAATTAAATGCTTTAAAAATGCTAAAATTTTTAAATTATATTAGAAAAAAAATAATAAGTATTTAAATATTTTATAGTATAATAAAGCCAATTTGTTATACAAAACATGAAAATTTTATTATAATGTAAGTGTAGAGATTTAGATTTGGAGGGGCAAATAATGAACTATTTAAAACTTTTTGAAACATGGAAAACGGATAGTTTTTTTGATGAATCTATAAAAAATGAGTTGTTAGCTTTAAACCCAAAAACAGATTCAGCAGAAATTGAAGATAGATTTTATAGAGAATTGGAGTTTGGAACAGCAGGACTGAGAGGTATTATGGGTGCGGGCACAAACCGTATGAATAAATATACTGTCGGAAAAGCCACTGCTGGTTTTGGTGCATATCTTTTAAAAACTTATGGGAAGCAAGAGTGTTTTTCTCGTGGCGTTGTTGTTTGCTATGATACCAGAAACAACAGCAGAGAGTTTGCAGAAATTACGGCAACTGTGTTTAGTGGACTTGGAATTAAAGTTTTTATTCATGCAAATGCAAGACCAATTCCTGAACTTAGTTTTTCAATAAGAAAGCTTAGGGCTGTTGGTGGGGTAATGATAACTGCAAGCCATAATCCAAAAGAATATAATGGCTATAAAATTTATGATGAGTCTGGTTGTCAACTTGTTCCTGAGGCTGCTGATAAAGTTACAGCGTTTGTTAATGCAATAAAATCATATAAATCTATTAATTTCATTGGAAACAAAGAGCTTGTATCTGAAATTGACATTACTGAAGAATTTTGTAATGTTGTGTTAAAGCAAAGTAGGGTTGCTGACAAAGTTTCAAAACAAAACCTTAAAGTTGTTTATACTCCGCTTCACGGAACAGGCTTTGTTCCTATAACAACAGTGCTTAAAAAAGATGGCTTTAAAAATGTTTTTGTTGTTAAAGCTCAGTCAAAGCCTGATGGTGACTTTTCAACAGTTGCTCTTCCTAATCCAGAAGACAAAAGAGCTCTTGAAATGGGAATTATTCTTGCAAAGGAAAAAGATGCAGACCTTGTTATTGGAACTGATCCGGATGCAGACAGAATTGGCGCAGCAGTTAAAACAAAAAAGGGCTATGAGCTTATCACGGGCAATCAAATGGGAGCCCTTCTTGTTGACTTTTTGCTTAATTTGGATGATGTTAAAAAACTTGCAAAACCAGCCATTGTTAAGTCTATTGTAACTTCTGCGTTTGGTGCAGAAATTGCAAAAAAACATGGCGCTAGCGTGTTTAATACTCTTACTGGTTTTAAGTTTATTGGTGAACGAATGAATCAGTTTCAGGCAGCAAAATTTGCCGGTGATACAAAAAAAGATTATGACTATGTGATTGGCTATGAGGAGTCTTATGGCTATTTGGTTGGTACTCATGCAAGAGATAAAGACTCGGTTGTTTCAGCAATGCTTATTGCTGAAATGGCGGCAAAATATAAGAGCGAAAATAAAACCTTAATAAATAGACTTAATGAGCTTTATAAAGAAGTTGGATATTTTTATGACACTCAAGACAGCTTTACGCTTAAGGGGAAAGATGGCCTAGCTCAAATTAAAGAAATGATGAAGAGCCTTAGAAACTCAGGCGCACTTTTTGCTGGAACAGAAAAGATTACTGACTATAACAAGCCTGTTAAAGCTGAGTTTGGCTTTGATGACCTTGACCCTGCAGATGTGCTTATGTATGAACTTTCAGATGGCTCTTGGGTTGCAGTGCGTCCTTCAGGCACAGAGCCAAAAATTAAATTGTATTATAGCATTAAGGGCAAAGATGAAGCAGAAGCGGTAGCTCGTCAACAGGCAATTAGAAAGGTGTTAATTAGTAAACTCAATTTGGAATAAATTTTTGTTGTTTAGAAAATAAAAAGCAGGTTTAACCTGTTTTTTTTATGCCAAAACCACAGGCGAAAACGCAGGATAAGCCAAAAGAAAGTGCAAAAATGTTATAAT